>CAYODZ010000101.1:0-18167 GCA_964402835.1 uncultured Gammaproteobacteria bacterium
ATCCTGCAGCCGACTTACGGCGTCATCCTGTACCAGGAGCAGGTGATGCAGATCGCGCAGGTGCTGTCGGGCTACACGCTCGGCGCTGCGGATCTGCTGCGCCGCGCGATGGGCAAGAAAAAGCCCGAGGAGATGGCGAAGCAGCGCAGCGTGTTCACCGAAGGCGCCGTCGCGAACGGCGTCAACGAGCGGCTTGCGACGCAGATCTTCGACTTGATTGAGAAGTTCGCGGGGTATGGTTTCAACCGCTCGCACTCGGCTGCGTACGCGCTCTTGTCGTATCAGACCGCGTGGTTGAAAGCGCATCATCCCGCCGCGTTCATGTCCGCGGTGTTGTCGACGGAAATGGACAACACGGACAAGATCGTGACGCTGATCGACGAGTGCGGCCAGCTCGGTCTCGCGGTGCTTGCGCCCGACATCAACGCGTCCGAGTACGGTTTCACTGTCGCGGCCGACGACAAGATCCGGTATGGACTCGGTGCGATCCGCGGCGTCGGCCAGTCTGCGATCGAGATGATCGCCGCGGTACGGTCGGACGGGGGTCCGTTCACGGATCTCGCCGACCTGTGTCGCCGCATCGATTTGCACAAGGCAAACCGGCGCGTGCTCGAGGCGTTGATCAAGGCCGGCGCGCTCGACGCGCTCGGCGCGAGTCGCGCGGCGCTGATGGCGCAGCTCCCACACGCGGTCAAGCTCGCCGAGCAGCATGGTCGCGCCGAGACGACCGGCCAGGAAGATCTGTTCGGCTTAGGTGGCGGCGATGCACCGGTCGCGGTGCCGTTGCCGGTACTGGAATCCGCGGTCATCGAGTGGAGCGAGCAAGAACGCTTGAGCGGCGAGAAGGAAACACTCGGGCTCTACCTGACCGGCCACCCGATCCAGCGCTACGAGACCGAGCTTGCGTGTTTCGTCAGCGGCAAGATTGCAGCGCTTGCCGAGGAGGTCGGCGAGGGGGGTGGCGCAAACGGCTCCGATGATCCGAAGGAACGCTGGCGTAATCGCGGCAACCAGAAGAACGTCACGCTCGCGGGACTCGTCGTGGATGTCAAGAAGCGCAATGGTCGGCTCGCGCTCACGCTCGACGACCGTAGTGGGCGCGTCGAATTGCCGTTGTTCGAGGACGTCGCTGCGCGCTACCGAAACATCGTGACGCGCGACCAACTGCTCGTTGTTGAGGGCAAGATCAGTTTCGATGAATTCAGCGGCGGTTATCGGATTGCACAAAAGCAGATGTACGACATTGCGCAAGCGCGCGAGGCGTGGGGCAAGCGGCTCGAAATCGATTGGCGCGGTGCGGACGCCGACCCGTCATTTGCGACCAAACTGAAAGAAGTGCTGGAGCCGTACCGCCGCGGTGGCTGCCCGGTGTGGGTCAATTATCGCGGTTGGTCGGCCGGCGTACCCGTTGACCTCGGCGCGCAGTGGCGCGTCCGGCCGGAAGACGCATTGTTCGAGCGACTGGTCGACCTCGTCGGCGCGGGCAGTGTGCGCATGATCTACGACGGCGGGCCGGTGGCGATGGGCGCGGCTTAGCCCGACGCCGGTGGCCCGACCATCGCGACACCGAGAGTGTCGCTCCCACCTGCTCGACCTCAACGTCGGCGCAAAAAGAACGACCGAGAGTGTCGCTCCCACCTGACCCTCCCCGGCGCTTTGCAAGAACAGGTGGGAGCGGCGCTCCGCGCCGCGATGAAAGATGCGCCGCCGGTGGTGTAAACTCGCGCCCGTGAACATGAACTTTCTCGATTTCGAGCAGCCCATCGCCGAACTGGAAGCGAAAATCGATGAACTTCGCTTCGTCGGTGATGACTCGGAGATTAATCTCTCCGACGAAATCGAGCGTTTGCAGGAAAAAAGCCGCGCGCTGACGAAGCAGATCTTCTCCGACCTCACAGCCTGGCAAGTCGCGCAGCTCGCGCGCCATCCGCAACGACCCTACGCGCTGGATTACATCAGCCGCGTCTTTACCGATTTCCAAGAGCTGCACGGCGACCGCATGTACCGTGACGACCCGGCGATCGTCTGTGGGCTCGCGCGCCTCGACGGCCGCGCGGTCGCGGTGATCGCGCACCAGAAGGGTCGCGACACGAAGGAAAAGCTCAAACGGAACTTCGGGATGCCGAAGCCCGAGGGCTATCGCAAAGCGCTGCGCATCATGAAACTCGCCGAGCGTTTCGGCATGCCGATCGTCACGCTGATCGACACGCCGGGCGCGTACCCGGGTATCGGCGCGGAGGAGCGCGGCCAGAGCCAGGCCATCGCGCAGAACCTGTTCGAGATGTCGAACCTGCGCACGCCGCTCGTCTGCACGGTCATCGGCGAGGGCGGATCCGGCGGTGCGCTTGCGATTGGCGTCGGCGATCGCATGCTGATGCTCGAGTACTCGATTTATTCGGTCATCTCCCCCGAGGGCTGCGCGTCCATCTTGTGGAAGAGCGCAGACAAGGCATCGGTCGCGGCCGAAGCGATGGGGATTACCTCGCGGCGCCTGAAGCAGCTCGGCCTCATCGACGCCGTCATCGACGAGCCGCTCGGCGGCGCCCACCGCGATGCCGACAGCATGGCCGAGACGCTCAAGAAGACGATCAACGACACCCTCCGTCAGGTCGAACGCCAGCCGCTCGAAACGCTGCTCGCCGCACGCTACGAAAAGTTGATGAAGTTCGGCAAATTCAAAGAGTGACGTTTTCGCCCGACGCGGTCGGCGCCGTACTCGACCGGTACCCGGGCACCCGTTTTTGCGTCGCATTCAGCGGCGGGCTCGATTCCACCGTGTTACTCCATGCACTCGCCGCGCTGCGCGACGAGCGTGGCTTTACGCTGCGCGCGGTGCATGTCGACCACGGCCTGCATCCCGAGTCGACGCACTGGGCTGAGCATTGCATCCGCGAAGCCGCGGCGTTGTCAGTGCCGTGCGTTGCCGTGCGCGTTGCGGTCGACTCCGCAGCAGATTGTGGGCCCGAGGCGGCGGCACGCGATGCGCGCTACGCCGCGCTTTCCGCCGAAGTCGGGCCCGACGAAGCGATGGTGACCGCGCAGCACGCAGACGACCAGGCGGAGACCGTGCTGTTGGCTTTACTGCGCGGTAGTGGTCCGGCCGGCGTCGCGGCCATGCCCGAGTGCGCGCCGCTGGGCGCCGGACTGCTCCTGCGTCCGCTGCTCGGCGTCACGCGGGATGCGCTCGATGCGTGGGCGCGTTCGCAAGGCCTCACGTGGATTGAAGACCCGTCGAACGCGCACATCGGCTATGCGCGCAACTACCTGCGTCGCCATGTGACGCCTTCGTTACGCGAGTATTGGCCTGGGTTTGCGCGGGCGTTCGCGCGAAGTGCACAACACGCGGCCGATGCCGATGCGCTGCTGGATAGGCTGGCGTCGGACGACCTCGCACAATGCGCGCGGGATGACGCGCTCGATGCGGCCGCGTTGATTGCGCTCGACGATGCGCGCGCCCGAAACCTGCTCCGACATTGGATTGCGATCCGTGGCTTGCCAGCGCCGCCGTATGAACGGCTGGTCGAAGCGCTGCGGCAGGTTCGGATGGCCGCCCCTGACCGCGTTCCGGCGGTCGATTGGCCGGGCGCCGTCCTCCGGCGCTGGGACGGGCGCGTGTTCGTGGACGCGGACGATTCGCCGGGCCTGCCCGACTGGCAACTGGCGCCTTCGGATTCAGGGTTGTCGGCGGCACGGCTCGCCGCCGCGGCGCTGACGGTACGCTGCCGCGCGGGCGGGGAGGTCTTGCGGGTCCACCCGGGCGGCCCGCACCGGCCGTTGAAGCAGTTGTTGGTCGAAGCGCGGGTGCCCCCATGGCACCGGGACGCGCTGCCGCTCTTGTTCGCCGACGAGACGCTGGTGGCGGCCGGAAATCTGTTCACGAACGCCGATTGGTGGGCCGCCGAGGGCGAATCAGCGGTCACTTTCAGGTATCATTGCTTCCCGTCTTGCCGTGGGGCCTCCTGCGGCACATAGCCGGGACCAGTAATGACGAAATTCATCTTTGTGACGGGTGGTGTCGTGTCCAGTTTGGGCAAGGGCATCTCCGCCGCCTCGCTTGGCGCCATCCTCGAAGCCCGCGGCCTAAAAGTCACGATGGTGAAGCTCGACCCGTACCTCAACGTGGATCCGGGCACCATGAGCCCGTTCCAGCATGGCGAAGTCTTCGTCACGAACGACGGCACCGAGACCGACCTCGACCTCGGCCATTACGAGCGTTTCATCCACGCCCGGATGGGCCGCCACAACAACTACACCAGCGGCCGCATCTACGAGAACGTCATCCGACGCGAGCGCCGCGGCGATTATCTCGGCGGCACCGTCCAGGTGATTCCGCACGTGACCGACGAAATCAAGCGCTGCGTGCACGCGGGCGCGGTCGGCGCGGACATCTGCATGGTCGAAATCGGCGGCACCGTCGGCGACATTGAATCACTGCCGTTCCTCGAGGCGATTCGCCAGCTCGGCGTCGAGCTCGGCCGCGACAACGCGATCTTCATGCACCTGACGCTGGTTCCGTACATCGCGGCCGCGGGCGAGATCAAGACGAAGCCGACGCAGCACTCCGTGAAGGAGCTGCGCTCGATCGGTATCCAACCCGACATCCTGCTGTGCCGCTCAGAGCAGCCGCTGCCACCCGATGAGCGCCGCAAGATCGCGCTGTTCACGAACGTCGAAGAGCGCGCGGTGTTCTCGGCCGTCGACGCCGACGACATCTACCGGATTCCTCTGTTGTTGCACGCACAGAAGCTCGACGACATCGTGCTTGAGAAGCTCCGCCTCGACTTACCGCCCGCTGACTTGTCCGACTGGCAGCGCGTCGTCGATGCGAAGCGCAATCCCGAAGGTGCCGTCGACATCGCGATGGTCGGCAAGTATGTCGACCTCGTCGATGCCTATAAATCGTTGAACGAGGCGTTGATCCACGCCGGCATCCAGAACCGCACGCGCGTGCGCATCCACTATTTCGACTCGGAACAAATCGAGCGCGAAGGTGCCGACGTGCTCGGCAAGATGGATGCGATTCTCGTGCCGGGTGGCTTCGGCGAGCGCGGGATCGAGGGTAAAGTCGCCGCGGCGCAGTACGCACGCGAGAACGACGTGCCGTACCTCGGCATTTGCCTCGGCATGCAAGTGGCCGTCATTGAGTTTGCGCGCCATGTCGCGGGGCTTGAGGGCGCGCACTCGACCGAATTCGAACGCGATACCCCGCACCCGGTTATCGCACTGATTACCGAGTGGCGCGACGCGAAAGGCGCGGTCGAACGCCGCGACGAAGACTCCGATAAGGGCGGCACGATGCGGCTCGGCGCGCAGAAATGTCTGCTGCGTACGGGGTCGCTCGCCGCGCGCGTGTACGACGCCGATGCGGTTTCCGAGCGCCACCGCCATCGCTATGAGTTCAACAACCATTACCTTAAGCCGCTCGAAGAGAAGGGCCTCGTGTTCTCGGGAACGTCTGAGGATGGCGAACTGATGGAGATGATCGAGATCAAGGATCACCCGTGGTTCCTGGGTTGCCAGTTCCATCCGGAGTTCACTTCCAGCCCGCGCGATGGTCATCCGTTGTTCACAGGCTTCGTCAAAGCGGCGGTGGAACACTCCACGATCCAAAGTGGGCGCGAATCTGTGATTCGCGAATCAGCACAATGAAACTCTGCGGCTTCGATGCCGGCATCGAATATCCGCTGTTCCTGATTGCGGGTCCGTGCGTCATCGAGAGCGAGCAGCTCGCGCTCGACACCGCCGGGATGCTCAAGGAGATCACCGCAAAGCTCGGCGTGCCCTTCATCTATAAATCGAGCTTCGACAAAGCGAACCGCTCGTCGGCGGAGAGCTTCCGCGGTCCGGGTATCGAATCTGGATTGAAGACGCTCGACACCGTGCGCACCCAAATCGGCGTGCCGGTGCTCACGGACGTGCACGAAGACACGCCGATGGAGGAGGTCGCCGCCGTCGTCGACGTGCTGCAGACACCGGCGTTCCTGTGCCGCCAGACGAATTTCATCCAGAACGTCGCGCGGGCGGGAAAGCCGGTGAACATCAAGAAAGGCCAATTCCTTGCACCGGGCGACATGGTCAACGTCGTCGACAAGGCGCGCGCGACCGGCAACGACGCGATCATGGTGTGCGAGCGCGGTGTTTCTTTCGGCTACAACAACCTCGTCTCCGACATGCGCGGACTGGCGATCATGCGTGCGACCGGCTGCCCCGTCGTGTACGACGCGACCCATTCGGTGCAGCTACCGGGCGGGCAGGGCAGCAAGTCCGGTGGACAACGGGAATTCGTACCGGTGCTGGCGCGCGCCGCAGTCGCTGCGGGTGTCGCGGGCGTGTTTATGGAAACACACCCGGATCCTGCCAACGCGAAGTCGGATGGCCCGAACGCGTGGCCGCTGGATCGCATGGCTGAGCTTCTGGAGACGCTCGTCGAGCTCGACCGCGCGGTGAAATCGCGGGCGTTCGCCGAAACCGATTTGTTGTAAGGATTTCGCGACGCGTGGGTTGTACCTTCAATGTAGGAGCGGCGCCTTTGCGCCGCGATAAAAGGAACCATGGCCAAGATAAAAAACATCACCGCACTTGAAATCATCGACTCCCGCGGCAACCCGACCGTCGAAGCCGAGGTGTTTCTTGACGACGGCTCGTACGGCCGCGCGGCCGTTCCGTCGGGTGCATCGACTGGTGCGCGTGAAGCGGTCGAGCTGCGCGACGGCGACGCGCGCTACCTCGGCAAGGGCGTACGCAACGCGGTGGCGAACGTGAACGGCGAACTCAAGAAGCTGCTGACGGGCGCGGATGCGGCCGACCAGTCGGCGCTCGACCAGCGCATGATCGATGCGGACGGCACCGCGACGAAGTCACGCCTCGGCGCAAACGCGCTGCTGGCCGTGTCGCTCGCGAGTGCCCACGCCGCGGCAGCGTCCGCCGGTATGCCGTTGTATCGCTGGCTCGCACGCGACCGCGACGAATTCTCGATGCCGGTGCCGATGATGAACATCATCAACGGGGGCGCGCACGCGGATAATTCTGTCGACATCCAGGAATTCATGATTCTGCCGGTGGGCGCGGAGAACCTCGCCGATGCGGTGCGTATCGGCTGCGAGGTGTTCCACACGTTGAAGAAAGTGCTGCGCGAGCGTGGCCTGAACACTGCGGTGGGTGACGAGGGCGGATTTGCGCCGGACCTGCCGTCGAACGAAGCCGCGCTTGAGACGATTCTTGAAGCCGTCGAGCGCGCGGGATTCAAAGCGGGCGGCGACGTGTGGCTCGGGCTCGACGTTGCGAGCTCTGAGTTCTACCGCGATGGCGCGTATCACTTGGATTCCGAGGGCCGGCATTTCGATGCGGCTGGCTTCTGCGATTACCTCGCCGACCTCGTCGAGCGGTTCCCGATCATCAGCATCGAAGACGGTATGGCCGAGGACGACTGGACCGGCTGGAAATTGCTCAGCGAGCGGCTTGGCGCGCGCGTCCAGCTTGTGGGCGACGACCTGTTCGTCACCAACACCGCCATCTTGCGCGAGGGCATCGAGCAGCGCATCGCGAATTCGATTCTCATCAAACCAAACCAAATAGGCACGCTGACCGAGACGCTTGCCGCCATCGAGATGGCGACCGGCGCCGGCTACAGCTCGGTCGTGTCGCACCGTTCGGGTGAGACCGAGGATTCGACGATTGCCGACATCGCGGTGGCCACCACGGCGACGCAAATCAAGACGGGCTCGCTGTCTCGGTCCGATCGCATCGCGAAGTACAACCAATTGCTGCGCATCGAGGCGGCGTTGGGTAAAAAGGCGAGTTGGCCGGGGCTGAGTGCATTTCCTGGAAAATAAATGCGGGCCATGAAGTGGATCATCGCCATCCTCGTGGTGCTGGTCCTCGTGCTGCAATACCAGCTCTGGATTGCCGATGGCGGTGCGCGCGATGCGTGGCTGCTGCGCCAGGAACTTAAGGTGTTACAGGCCGAGAACGCAGAGCTTGCGGAACGCAACGCAGCGCTCGCCGCCGAAGTCGCGGACCTGAAGGACGGCCTCGCGGCCATCGAAGAGCGCGCACGCAATGAACTCGGTATGGTCAAGGATGGCGAAACCTTCTTCCAAGTCGTGGAGCCCGATGAACAATAGGTTGTGGGTGGTCATTCCGGCCGCGGGCCGAGGCGAGCGTTTCGGCGGGTCGCTGCCGAAGCAGTACGCGAAGCTGGGTGGTCGCACCGTAATCGAGCACACGCTGGAATGTTTTGCGGGTGTGCCGCACATTGCCGGCATCATCGTGCCGCTCGCGGCCGACGATCAGACATTCGGCAAGCTCAAACTGCCAAACATACCGGTCCATACGACGGTGGGCGGTGCGACGCGTGCGGAGTCCGTGCTCGCCGCGCTCGAGTGGCTCAAGAATGGCCCGGCCGCGGACCAAGATTGGGTGCTTGTCCACGACGCGGCGCGACCGTTGCTCGCCCGCGCGGACCTCGATGCACTGATTTCCGAATGCGAGCAGAATGACATTGGCGGGCTGCTCGGTGTGCCGGTTGCCGATACGCTGAAGCGATCGAGTGGCGGGCAGGTGCATGGGACCATGCGGCGCGACGATGTCTGGCGTGCGATGACGCCGCAAATGTTCAAGCTTGGGCCGCTGGAGCGTGCGTTGCGCGCAGCGGGCCCAGAAGCGACTGACGAGGCGATGGCGATGGAAATGGCCGGTGTCGCGCCCGCGATGGTGCGTGGGAGCGCGGACAATCTGAAAATCACGACCGTTGGTGACTTGCTCGTCGCCGATGCGATTCTGGCGGCGCGGTGAGAATCCGGGTCGGCCAGGGTTTTGACGTGCACGCATTTGGCCCCGGCGATCACGTGCGCCTCGGCGGCGTGGAGATTCCGCACGCGCGCGGCCTCATCGCGCACTCCGACGGTGACGTCATCATCCATGCGCTGTGCGACGCGTTGCTCGGCGCCGCAGGACTCGACGACATCGGCGCGCATTTCCCCGATACCGACCCCCAGTGGCAGGGCGCGGACAGCCGCGCGCTGTTGCGCGAGTGCGTCGCCAAACTCGCCGCGCACGGATTCGCGCCGTCGAACGCGGATGTCACACTCATCGCGCAGGCACCGCGGGTGGCGCCGCATATCGATGCGATGCGCGCGAATCTCGCCGCCGACCTAGGCATCGAGGCGGGCGCCGTCAGCGTCAAGGCGACGACCACCGAGAAACTCGGCACGATCGGTCGCGGCGAAGGCATTGCCGCGACAGCGGTCGTGCTGATCTCACATGCGTGAGCGCCCCGGCGCGCTGATCCGGGAAAGCGCCGACGACTTCAAGGTCACCGAGCTACCCAAGGTCACGCCGGACGGACACGGCGAGCACTTGCTCGTCCGGGTTCGCAAGCGTGATGCGAACACGCAGTGGGTGGCAACGCAGCTCGCGCGCTGGGCGGGTGTGCCGGCCCGCGCGGTGAGCTTCGCGGGCATGAAGGACCGACGCGCGGTCACCGAACAATGGTTCAGCATCCACTGCTTAGCGACAGACCCGGACCCCGCAACGCTTGATGCCGCCGGGACCACAATCCTCGAAGTCCATCGTCATTCACGCAAGTTGCGGCGCGGCGCACTCGCGGGCAACGCGTTCTCCATCGTGCTGCGCGAACTCACCGAGGACGCATCGCTGCTGGCTGCGCGCGCGAGGGCCCTCGCAGACGGTGTGCCGAATCGCTTCGGGCCGCAGCGATTCGGGCGGGGTGGACGCAATCTCGTGCGTGCACAGCGTTGGTTCGATGGCGGCGCGCCGCCGCGTGATCGCACGCAACGCTCGATGATGATTTCCGCGGCCCGGTCGGCGCTGTTCAACGAAATCCTGGAAGCGCGCGTCGAGGATGGGAATTGGGCGACGCCGCTGGACGGCGATATCATGATGTTCGACCGACGCGGCAGCCGTTTCCCCGCGGACTTCGATGACGAGACGCTGCTCACGCGTTGCGCGACGGGTGAAATCCACCCGAGTGGGCCGCTATGGGGTGAGGGCGGCAGCGAAGCGACCGACGCTGCGGCGCAAATCGAGCAATCAGTGATCGCGCGCCATGCCAAACTGGCGGCCGGTCTCGAGCGCTTTGCGACGGCGGATCGCCGTCCACTGCGCGCAATACCGATAGGGGTGCAGACGACCGTCGTGGACGACGCGACGCTGCGCCTCGAATTCGAATTGCCGCCGGGCGCATATGCGACCAGCGTCCTTGATGAACTCGTCGACTGGCGTGTACCGGATGACACTGAAGGAGAACCTGATGCTGGAGAAGATTGATCACGGCGCAGTGCGGGAAATCCGCCTCGCGCGGCCGCCCGTCAATGCGTTGAGCCCGGAACTGGTGGTCGCGCTCGAGCAAGCGCTCGCTGAGGCCGGTGACGACGCGCGCGCCATCGTGCTCTCCGGGCAACCCGGGATGTTTTCTGCGGGGCTCGACATGAAGGCGCTGCTCGCGCGCGACCGCGCGCAGATGGTCGAATTCTGGGGGGCGTTCCTCGCGCTATTGAAACGGCTCGCGACGTCGCGCGTGCCGGTAATCGCCGCGATCACGGGGCATAGCCCCGCCGGTGGTGCCGTCATGGCGATTTTCTGCGACCAGCGTGTCGCGGCCGCCGGTGAGTTCAAGATCGGCGTCAACGAAGTGCAAGTGGGGATGGCGATGCCGGCCATCATCCACGTCGCAATGGCGCGCTTGGTCGGTGCGCGGCAGGCCGAGCGGCTTTGCGTTGGTGGCTTGCTCGTCGGTCCTGACGAAGCGCTCCGGGTCGGGTTGGTCGATGAAGTCGTCGCGCCTGAGCAAGTCGTGGCGCGCGCCGTTGAGCGCGCGACCGCGTTGACCAAGTTGCCGCCGCACGCGATGACCCATACACGCGCGCTGTGCCGCGCCGACCTCGCGGCCGCATTTGACCGGGTCGAGAGTGGATTTGCCGACGAGATGAACGGTGGGTGGTTCAGCGACGAGACGCAAGGCACGATGAAGGCGGTGCTCGCGCAGTTGGCCGCGAAAAAATAAAAAGAATCGCGGCGCGAAGGCGCCGCTCCTACAACGGTGGCACCTGTAGGAGCGACACCTTTGCGGCGCAGAGCGCCGCTCCCACCTGAAGCCACCACCGTCGGTGGTAAAGACAGGTGGGAGCGACACGCTTGGTGTCGCGATATCAATTTGACCCTGGGGGAGGGTGCAATGACTGGAACTTGGATTTCGATTCTGCCGCCGCTCGTCGCGATCGCATTCGCGCTGGTGTTCCGCCAAGTCATCGTCGCGCTGTTTGCCGGCCTCTGGCTCGGGGCGTTCTTCGTGAACGGCGGCGACGTCCCCGCGGCGTGGACCGGATTGCTGGACACGCTCGCGGTCTACTTGCGAGACGCGCTCGCGGATAGCGACCACGTCGCGATCATCCTGTTCTCGCTGATGATCGGCGGCATGGTCGGTATCATCTCGCGCAATGGCGGCATGCTCGGCATCGTGAACCGCGTCACCGGCTGGACTTCAACGCCGCGGCGCGGGCAGATTGCGGCCGCCAGCCTCGGCCTCGGAATATTTTTCGACGACTACGCGAACACGCTGGTCGTCGGCAACACGATGCGGCCAATCACCGACCGCTTGCGCGTGTCGCGCGAGAAACTGGCTTACCTCGTCGACTCGACAGCGGCGCCGGTCGCCGCCATCGCGCTGGTCACGACCTGGATTGGCATGCAGGTCGGACTCATCGGCGACGCCGTGGGCAAAATCGACGGCTATAACGAATCTGCGTACTCGGTGTTCATCAACTCGCTCGCGTACAGCTTCTACCCGCTACTGGCGCTCGTGTTTGTGTTCGCGGTTGCGTGGACGGGCCGCGACTTCGGGCCGATGCTCACCGCGGAACGCGCGGCGCGGCGCGACGGCGTGCAAGCGCAAGTCGGCAAGCGCAATGCCCGGCTTGCTGCCGAGCTTGACGCGATGATGCCGGACGACGATACGCCGCGGCGCGCACGCAATGCGCTGCTGCCGATCGCGACGCTGATTGTCGCGACGCTTGGCGGCTTGTGGGTCACCGGCCGCGCCGAAGCCGGTGCGGACGCCGGCTTGCAGGACATCATCGGGAGTGCGGATTCGTATCGGGCGCTGCTCTGGGGCTCGCTGCTGTCGGTGCTCGTCGCCTTCGTGTTGAGCGCCGGCCAGCGTTTGATGACGATGGACGAAATCGTCGACGCGTGGTTCGGCGGCGTGAAGTCCGTGTTCCCCGCGATGGTGATTCTGACGCTCGCGTGGGGGCTGTCCGCGGTCTGTGGTGCGCTAGACACGGCTGGCTTTCTGACCGGCACGCTCGGAGATACCGTCCACCCGGGCGTCCTGCCGACGCTGGTGTTCGTGCTCGCGGCGGTCACTGCGTTCGCGACGGGCACGAGCTGGGGCACGATGGGAATTCTGATGCCGCTGGTCGTGCCGCTTGCCTGGGCAATCGGCGGCGCGGAGGGCGCGGTGCTGTATGCGTCGGTCGCGTCGGTACTTGCGGGGGCCGTTTGGGGCGACCATTGCTCGCCGCTCTCGGACACGACCATCCTGAGCTCGATGGCGTCCGGCTGTGACCACATCGCGCACGTGCGCACGCAGCTCCCGTATGCGCTGGTTGTGGGGATGGCGGCGATCGTGGTGGGCTTGCTGCCGGTCGGCTTCGGCGTGCCGTGGTGGCTGTGCTTGCCGGCGGGGGTGGTGGTGCTGGTGGTAACGCTCAGATTGATTGGGCGAAAGGCAGATTAATCTATCGCGACGCCGAGAGCGTCGCTCCCACCTGTACTGGCAGAACGCCGTGGAGTGTCAGGTGGGAGCGACACTCTTGGTGTCGCGATTCATTTTTTCCGGAGCAGAACCACCACCGCGCCGGTGCCACCATCGGCTTGCCGCGCCGAGACATACGCGAGCACGCCCTTGTGGTTGCGCAGCCAGCCGCCGACGAGTTGTTTCAGGATCGGACGGCCTTCCTTCGATCCGCGGCCCTTGCCATGCACGATGCGCACGCAGCCGATACCGTCCGCAATCGCCCGGTGCAGGAACCCGGCAACCTCGAGCTTCGCGCTCGCGGCGGTATGGCCGTGTAAGTCGAGTGCGCGGTCCACGCGGAACTGGCCACGGCGCAGCTTGCGCAGTACGGAATCCTGCAAGCCGGGCACCCGCCAGTTGAGTTCATCGCCCATTTCGAGCTCGCCGTCGGGAATCGCGTCGGCGAGTTCGGCGAGCACGGCGCGTTCGTCGGCGCGGGTCTGCTTCGGAATCGGCTTCGGGCGTTTGCGGGTGGGGCCGGGGTCGATAGTTGATGACCCCTGTTTGAGCGGGCGGACACCTTCCGCGGCATCGCGGAATAGCTTGCGGTCTTCATCGGTGATGCGCGGCCGCGCCATGGCCGGATGGTATCATGCGCTTCGTGCGCTTCCTGCTCTCCAACGACGACGGTTATAACGCGCCGGGTCTGCGCTGCATGGCGCGCCACCTCAAAGACCTCGGCAAGGTCGTGGTCGTCGCCCCGGACCGCAATCGCAGTGGCGCGTCCAATTCCCTGACCCTCGACAATCCGCTGCGCCTGCGTGCAGAGGGTGAGGATGTGTACGCGGTCGATGGCACGCCGACGGACTGCGTGCACCTTGCAATCACCGGGCTGCTCGACGAAGAACCCGACATGGTCGTCTCGGGCATCAACTATGGCGCGAACCTGGGTGACGACGTGCTGTACTCGGGCACGGTCGCGGGCGCGATGGAAGGGCGGTTTCTCGGTCTACCGGCGATTGCCGTGTCGCTGGTCTGTGACGAGCCTCGCTATTACGAGACGGCCGCGCGCGCCGTCTGCATGTTGATCCAGCGGCTCGTCAGCGACCCGCTGCCCGCGGACACCATCCTGAACGTGAACGTACCTGACCTGCCGTGGGAGCGTCTCGCGGGCTTTGAAGCGACCCGGCTCGGTCACCGTCATCGGTCGGCGCCCGCCATCCGCAGTGAAGATCCGAAAGGCCGCACGATTTACTGGGTTGGGCCCGTCGGCGGCGAATCCGACGCGGGCCCCGGCACGGACTTTCACGCGGTGTCCAATGGTTACGTTTCCGTCACACCGCTGCAGGTCGACCTCACGCGCTACGCAGCGCTGGACAAGGTCGCCGGTTGGCTCACTGGCGTGACGCCGTGAACGACGCGCGCGGCATCGGCATGACCTCACCCCGCACGCGCGAGCGGCTCGTGCGCCGCTTGATGGATCACGGCATCACCGACGCGCGCGTGCTGGAGCGGATCCGCCAGGTGCCACGCCACCTTTTCGTCGACGAAGCACTCGCATCGCGCGCGTATGAGGACACCGCGTTGCCGATCGGCCACGGGCAAACCATCTCGCAGCCGTGGGTGGTCGCCCGGATGACCGCAGCATTGATTGCGGACAAGGTGCCGCAGCGCGTGCTCGAAGTCGGTACCGGCTGCGGCTATCAGACCGCCATCCTCGCTGGCCTCGTCGGTGATGTGTATAGCGTCGAGCGCATCAATGCACTGCTGGTGCCAACGCGAGGGCGCATGCGCCAGCTCGGCCTGCGAAACGTGAAACTCAAACACAGCGACGGCGGTTGGGGTTGGCCCGAATACGCGCCGTACGACGGCATCATCGTCACGGCGGCGCCGGAGCAGGTCCCCGAAGCGCTGCTCGAGCAACTGGCGCCCGGTGGTGTACTCATCATTCCGGTCGGGCCGCCCGGCGCGCAGGACCTCCTTCGGATCACGCGCGGCGACGATGCATTCGAGCAGACGACGCTCGGGAGCGTGAGCTTCGTGCCCCTTCTGGGCGGCAAAGGCTGATGAAACTGTTCGGCCCGCTGTACGACCGCGTCCTGGTGTGGTCTGCGCATCCACGCGCGCCGTGGTACCTCGGCGCGATGAGCGTCGCGGAATCGTCGTTCTTCCCGATTCCCGTCGACGTGATGCTCGCCCCGATGGTGCTCGCGCGTCCGCCGCATTGGTGGCGGCTGGCGCTGCTCACGACGATCGCATCGGTCGTCGGTGGGTTGATTGGCTACGCCGTCGGATACTTCGCGATCGATGCGGTGATTCCCTTGTTGCAGCGCGTCGGCTGGTACGAGCATTTCGTGACCGCGAGCGACCTTTACGTCGAATGGGGCATCTGGATCGTATTCCTGGCCGGCTTCTCCCCGATTCCTTATAAGGTGTTCACGATTGCATCGGGCGCGGCGGGTATGGCCGTGCTGCCGTTCGCCGTCGCGTCGCTGGTCGGCCGCGCGGGCCGCTTCTTTCTTGTCGCCGCAATCGTGCGCTGGGTCGGGCCGCGCGTCGAACCGGTGCTTCGTAAGTACATCGATACGATTGGCTGGATCACGGTCGCCGTGGCGGTCGTCGCGTGGCTCGTATTGCGCGGTTGAACACGCGCGCGGCGCTCGCGGCCTTTACGGTCGTGCTCGCGCTCTCCGCGTGTGGCACGGTGCCATCGCACTGGGCCGACGGCCCCGATGAATATGTGGTTCGGCGTGGCGATACGCTGTATTCGATTGCATTCCGGCACGGCCTCGACTGGCGCGACATCGCGCGCTGGAACGGGGTGCGCGCACCGCGCTATGTCATACGCGTGGGCGAAACGCTGAAACTGAGCGGCGCGACTGCGACAACGACGGCGGCGGTCCCTAGAGAGACCGCTCGTCCGCGGACACCCGCGCCGGCACCCACACCGCCACCCGCGACGCTCGCCGTGAAGTTTCGCTGGCCTGCAGCCGGCGAGGCGGTGCCGGGGGATGGCAAGGGCATCGCAATCCGCGCACGGGTCGGCGATCCAATTGTTGCCGCTGCATCGGGACGGGTCGTGTACACCGGAAGTGGACTCATCGGTTACGGCAAGCTTATTATCGTGAAGCACAACAACCAGTTGCTCAGCGCCTACGCACACAACGACGACATCCTCGTGCGCGAAGGCGAAGACGTCACCGCTGGGCAACGCATCGCCACTATGGGGGAGGGACCCGGGCGACGCGCGATGTTGCATTTTGAAATTCGGGTTGACGGCCGCGCCGTGGATCCAATGCGATATCTCCCGCCGCGTTGACGCGATGACCGACGACGAAGTCACCGACCTCGACGATATCCCTGAACCGACCGAGCCCGATGCGCTCGACGCGACGCAGCTGTACCTGTCGCGCATCGGCGCGTCTGAACTCCTGACCGCTGAGCAGGAAGTCGAGTTCTCCCGCGCCGCGATCGCCGGCGACGAATCTGCCCGCCAACGCATGATCGAGAGCAACCTCCGACTCGTCGTGATGGTCGCGCGGCGCTATATAAACCGGGGCCTGCCGCTGCTCGACCTCATCGAGGAGGGCAATCTCGGGCTGATCCACGCCGTTGGGAAGTTCGACCCCGAGCGCGGTTTCCGATTCTCGACGTACGCGACCTGGTGGATTCGCCAGGCCATCGAGCGCGGGTTGATGAACCAGACGCGCACCGTGCGGCTCCCGATCCACGTGATCAAGGAAATCAATGGGGTGCTGCGCGCGGCGCACCTGCTGCGCCAGTCGCTCGAGCGCGAGCCAACGCTCGAAGAAATTGCGACGCATCTCGGCAAGCCGCTGTACGAGGTCGAGCGCGCGTTGTGCTCCAACGAGCGCGTGACGTCGGTGGACGCGCCGCGTGGACGCGATGGCGGCGATCAGTTGCTGCTCGATGCGATCGCTGATGAGAACAACGCCGATCCGTCGCAGACGCTGCAGGACGAGAACGTGAACGCGGTGCTTGCGGGCTGGCTCGACCAGCTGAACGACAAGCAGCGCGCAGTTGTCGAGCTCCGGTTCGGGCTCGACGGCAACGACCGGGCGACACTCGAGGAAGCAGGGCGGCGGATTGGCGTTACGCGTGAGCGCGTGCGGCAAATCCAGATCGACGCGTTGAAACGGCTGCGCGAGATCCTCGAGGCCGAGGGCCTCGACGAAGACGCCCTGTTCAGATGATTGATCGCGGCACAAAGGTGCCGCTCCTACATTTAAAGCCCAAGGTCCCACCTAACTTTCCGCCGCGTTGTGCAAGAACCATCGCGGCACACAGGTGCCGCTCCTACATTTCAAGCCCAAGGTCCCACCTGACTTTCCGCCGCGTTGTGCAAGAACAGGTGGGAGCGGCGCTCCGCGCCGCGATGAACGAGGCCACGGCAGCTTGAGGTGCCGCTCCTACAATGAACCGCGGCACCTGTAGGAGCGGCGCCTTCGCGCCGCGATGGACCGGTCGCGGTACAATCGGCGCCATGAAATTCACCAAGGAAAGCGCCGTCGGCGTCAACCGAATAAACGGTTGGGACGAGGGCAGCCTGCGCATCAACGAGCAGGTATTTTCCGGCCCCGTCATCGTTGCGGCGGACTCGATTCGCGAGGTCTCGCTTGGCGAGCCCGACACCCTCGAAGAGCCCGCGCTCGCCGACGCCCTCGCACTTGAGCCCGAAGTCCTGCTCCTCGGTACCGGCTCGCGCCAACGCTGGCCGGCCGCTCGCCTGATCGCCGCGCTCGCGAAGCGAGGCATCGGTCTTGAAGTGATGGACACGCTCGCAGCGGCGCGCACCTATAACGTGCTCGTCGGCGAAGACCGTCGCGTTGTCGCTGTGCTCTACCCACCGCGCGCGTGAGTTCACTCACGCTTGCCATCCCCGGCTTGCTGGATCCGCCGGCGCCGATGGCGTCGCTGGGCGAGCACCTCGGCGCGCTCCCTGCGCTCGATCGGTTCGCGCGCGCAGACCGTGCGGCGCCGACCTGGTCGTTAACGCCGGCCAGCGCTGGCGCGCTGACCGCGTTTGCGTCTGACGACGAACCGGGGGATGCGTGGTGGTCGAGACTCGACCCTGTCCACCTAGTCGCTGGAAACGACAGCTTGCGCATGGCGCCGCCGACGCTCGATGACGATGATGCTGCGGCATTGATCGCTTACCTGTCCCACGAGCTCGAACTACCCATTCGGCAAGCGAACGCATCCCATTGGTACGCCCGCTTCGAACCGTATCGTGAAACATTGCAGGCGCCGACCGAAGTGCTCGGACGCAACATCGATGCCTACCTCCCGAAGGATGCCGCGCTGTTGCGATGGATCAACGAGGCGCAAATGGTTTTGCACCAGCACCCGGTGAATGCGAGGCGCGCAGATTATGGCGAGCCGACCATCAACT
>CAYODZ010000102.1:0-18004 GCA_964402835.1 uncultured Gammaproteobacteria bacterium
GAGTGCCTCAACTACTTCGCCCCCGCCGGATATGGCTCCATATGATCGGAATCTGCTCTAGTGCAGATTCCGATCATATGGAGCCATATCCTTGGCGTATTATCTTGATCCAGCCGACCGCTCCAGCAGTGCACCGCCGGCGGCGTTGTATTTCTACTCCCCGGACCGCGGCGGCCAGCATCCAAGACAGCATCTGGAGGTTTGGCCAAGCGGCTCAGAACGGCCAAAAGGTGGGTCAGTTTAAAGTCGCCGATCCGAGCAAAAGTCGGTCGGTTTCAAACCGCCGTTCACAGTGGACTCCGCTTGCGCCGGATAGCTATCGCATGATCAACCGCGAAAAGCTGGTGTGCAAGCCGGAGTGATGTTCATCGTTTAGTTTGCGGGCGTTGTTTCCGGACCGCCGAGTTGGGCTCCCACCCAGTCGCTGAAGGTCGCCGCAAGCATGGCAAGATCCACATGGTAGCGGGAGTCGCCGGCTTCGGTTCCGATCTGGCGGGCTAGCCTTGGAAGCCACTGGCCAAGATGATCCCGCCAGAACGACGCCTGACGAGAGCGCCAGACGGCATCGCCGCTATTCGCCTCTTCGAAGGCGAGAAAATACATAAACTCCAACTCGTGCGCGATGTGATCCGGTGCTTCGGTGCGCTCTGCGCTCGGCGCCAGACCGGCCTCGATGTAAGCGCGGGCGGCGTATTCGCTGACCGGGCCGAGCAGTTTCTGTTCGGGGTCGAGATAAAAGGCGGCCCAGGGCGGCGCGGAGACCGTGAACGGCCCGAGAAAGAGTCTCGAATGCGCGCGCATGATGGACTCGCGATCGGCTTCCGCTTCGACCGTATCCGCGAGCGCGGCGGCATGATCCGCTGCGCGCGCATCGGTCGCGGAGAAGCTCGCACGTAAAAGATCCCCGAAATTCTCGGGCCATTTGGCGGGGAGATCGAAAGCGCGGGCGAGCGCGAAAAAGGCGTTAGCGCGGATCGCGGCATCCTCGGGGGCGAAACCGATTAGAATGTCGCGGGTCATTGCTGGGGGGCGCCTCGGGAGGTCGGAAAAATCGGGAAATGAGGCGGCTCGAGCGATGCCGTCTCATCTCTCACTTTAGCCAGACGGACTAAGCGAAATCGCGGATGTAAAACACATGCGGTTTCGTGCCCTTTTCCTTCTGCAGCACGCTGGGTGCGTGTTGCGCAAGCGCGCGGCTCGGCGGGCTCTCCGGATCGTTGATGTCGCCGAAAATGCGCGCGTCGGCCGGACAAGCCACGACGCAGGCCGGCAGCTCGCCGACAGCGAGACGGTGGTCGCAGAATGTGCATTTCTCCACGACGCCGCGCGGGCGCACGCCGGCATAAGTGGTGGCGCGCGCCGGATTATAATAGGGGATCGGGACATCGAGCATCTCGGCCATCTCATTCGCGGCAAACGTCCCGCCCGGTATGACAGCCTGATCCGCCTCGCTGTAGCGGACATGAGGCTCTTCCTTGTTGAACCAGATCACGCCATAAGGGCAGGCGAGCTGGCACAAACGGCAGCCGATGCATTTATCCGTGTCATGCAGCGTCAATCCCTCTTCGCTCTTGTACATCGCCGTCGTCGGGCAATTGGTCACGCAAGGGGCATTCTCGCAGTGATTGCACAGCGTCGGGATGTAACGATATTTCGTGTCCGGAAATGTTCCGGTCGTTTCGGTGATATGGTTCGACCAGTGGAATTCGACCGGCACGTTGTTCTCGCTCTTGCAAGCGATGTCGCAGGCGGCGCAACCCACGCAATTATGCAGGTCGATCACCATCGCATAACGTTTCGTGGCCATCGTGATTACTCCTTATTCTCTGGAGCCCTTCAGGCCCGTTCAACCTTGACCCGCGACGGACCGCCATGGCGCGCCGTCGAACCGCTCAACCGCTCGAACTCGGGATAGAGGATCTCGTTGTTGTTGCCGCCACGGGGCATTTTCTTTGAATAATCCCTCGTCGCGACCCGGCCATAAGCCCAGTGGCCCTGGCCATAGCATTTGGCCACCGTGCCGGGGCGCACGCCTTCCCAAAGTTTCAGCCGCACGGTGATGGAGCCGGTCGTCGATGAAACCTTCACCATCTCGCCATTGCGCAACCCCAGTTTGGCGGCGTCGGCTGGGTTCATTTTCAAGACGTCATCCCAGTTCTCGTCGCCCGGGTCGGCGTTCTTATGGGCCTGATACCATGGCGTGTTGGCCGAGCGTCCTTCGCGGTTCAGCCGGGAGCGATGCTCGAAGAAGACGAGCGGATAGTCCGCCGGATCGCCATGGCGCAGGGCCGGCTCGAAGTGCGGCACGAATGCCAGCTCGCCGCGCGCCGTGTAATTGGTGGCCTCCATGACGGCATCGACGGTCACGCCATGCTTCTCGGCATGTCCGGTGAGGGCTTCTTTCAGAGTCTCGCTGTAGAATTCGACTTTCTTGGTCTTGGTTTTAAAATCGTCGATCCGCTTGCCATACTCATAACGCTTGGAGTTCCACACGCCTTTCTCGCGGAAGTCTTCCCAGCCGTTCAGCTTGTCGCCATATTTGCCGTAGTTCTCATGGGTGCTGTCCCAGCAGCCGCGTGTCAGGATCTTGAGCGCGGACAAAGTGAACTCCATGCTGTCTTTCGGCTTCTCCCCGGTTTCAGGCTCGGCGAACTCTTCCCGATAATATCGAATGAGATTGTCGAAGCCGCGTTCCGCCAGCTTTTCGGCGAGCATCCACGGCACTTCGGTTTCATCCTGCCGGACATCCGCGAGCGGTTTGATGACCGGCACGTTGAGCGAAATGTAACTGTGCAGGTTCTGCTTGTTCTTGATGTAACCCCATTTCTCGAAAAGCTGGTGCGGGGCCGGGAGCACAACATCGGCGAACTGCGTCATCTCGGATGCGTTGGTGGTGATATGCGCTAGGAACGGCAGTTCAGACAGCGCTTTTTCCCAACGTTGCGCGCCGGAGCAGGAGAACGGGAAATTGGCCCAATAGGCGATCGCCACCTTGATCTCATTGGGCGATTTGGCGAGCATACCGTCAGCGGTCGCATTGGTTACGACGCCGCCGCCGCTCTTTCCCTCCGTGAGCGCCGGGAAAGCCAGCGTCCCGCGCTGGTCGATCTTGCCCATTTTGCTGTGTTTGACGGCAAGTTCGTCCTGATAGGCCGTGACGTCCGGGATCGACCCGGTGGGGTCCTTGCCCTTGGCCACGACGCCGCCCTGAGCGTCGATCGAGCCGACGAGGCCGTTGAGCGCATGGGCCGCCATGGCGGCATAGCCGCCGCGCGCCTGCATCGACGCGCCGGGTGAGACCCAACTGATCGCGCGCGGAGCCGCTGCGGCGAAGCCGAGCGCAACCCGGCGGATCTGGGCGGCTGGAATACCGGTGTGCTGTTCAGCCCATTCCGGCGTGCGGTCCTTGAGTTCGATATTCCACCATTTGACGACGCCGGATGTATGGATCTCATTGAACATCGGCGTGGGAACCGCGGCGGCTACCGGGGCTGCGTCGGTCTGCGTTTCGCTCTCGGCCGGGGCTTGCGCGACCTGCTCCGGCACGGCTTGACCGGGCACGAAGCGGTTGACGCCGTCATGGAAGTCACCGACGAACGCCTTGTTCCAGGCGCCTTCCGCCAGCATCACATGCGCCATGGCGACGGCAAGCGCCGAATCTTCGCCCGGAATGACCGGAAGCCATTCATTAGCCTTGGCGGCGGTTGCCGACAGGCGCGGATCGACGACCACAACGGTCGCTTTGTCGCGCATCGGCCCCCAGAAATTGATGGCATGCGGCACCTGCCTGTTCGATGAGACAGGATCGGCACCCCAGCAAAGCACATAGCGGGTGTGCTCCAGATCGTAGTCGCGGTAGTCCCACAGCCCTTCGACATAATAGGCTCCGAACTTCTCGGCCTCCGCGCAGATCGCCGAATGGCTGATATTGTTCGGGCTGCCGATTATCTTGGGCATCGCGGAATAGATGATGTCGCGCATGTAGGTGTAGCGGCCGCGCAACAGCATGAATTTCTCCGGCTCGCCCGCATTGCGCAATTCCATGATCTTGTCGGCAATCATGTCCATGGCTTCGTCCCACGAGATCGGCACGAAACCGGGGTCCTGATCACGCCCTTTGACCGGGTTCGTACGTTTCATCGGCTGGCGGACGCGGTCCGGGTCATAGACCTGTTGCAGCGCCAGATGCGGGCGCGGGCAGATCTTTCCGTGGTTCGCCTTGGCGTTCGGGTTGCCGCGCAGATGCACGGCGCGGCCATCGACGACCTTCACCTGTACCGGACACCAGCTCGTGCAGCCCTGGCAGGTCGAGGACATCCATTTGCCAACGGATACCGCCGTCTGCGCCTGGGCCGCGTCGACGCGGGCGAAGAAGCTGAGGGCGGGGCCACCAGTTGCCGCGGCGACAAGGGCGGCGGACCCTTGCAGAAAGGTGCGCCGTGTGGGAGCCCACGCCTGAGCTGCGTCAGGGGTCTTGGTTTGCAGCGTCATGACTGAGTCTCCTTAAACTTTGGAAAGCGTGGCGAAGGTGGCGACCGGAGGCGTTTCCTGCCCGCCGAATACCGCCGAATAGCGGATCGCGAAACCGCCGGCCAACAGCAGAATTCCGGCCAGGGTAAACGCGAGGAAGGGGCTTGTTCCGGGGCGTGGTTCGGCAGCCCGGTTGACCGCGAACAAGGTAAGCAGTAACGGGAGAACCAAACCCAGCGCGATGCCGACGACGGCGAGAAGCGTGCCGTAATTGGCAAGCGCGGCTTCAAGCGCGGCCCGGCTGGTCGCCGATCCGTAATAAAGATCGAGCCACCAGGCGCCCAGATTGAGCAGCATGAAAGCGATGGCGGCGATCAGCACATAGCCGGTCGATTTGAGCCCGGTGGCGTAGGTCGCCGGATCGCCCTCTTCGTCGGTATATCCAGCCAGCATCTTAATCACTCCGTGCAAGAACAACGCCGCGCCAATGCCGGTTATGATGAAAAGCAGAACCGACGCCATCACCATGGAGCCGGAGGCTCAGAGCGGGTGCGAGGTCAGAACCGAGAGCAGCAGGCCGTGATAGATGCCAACCGCTAAAGCCACCGGCGCGCCGACCCAGCCGACGAAACGCGCCCCGATAAAGCCGGGGATTAAGCGGCCCAACCCTTTATCTGGCGAGATCAGCAGGATTGCAAAGACGATTGCGATCGCAACGAAAAGGCCCTGAATGAAGGCGCCCCACCACATTACGGAGCCGTTCGATAGGTTCAGCCCCATCTGATAAACGTGCGATTTATAGCCGAGCTTCCAAAACAGCAGCGACAGGCCCACGATCACGGCGATTGGCGCAATCACGGCCGCCGTGCGGGCGAGAGGCAAGTAACGCCTGTCCGCATAGCGCGAGAGCGCCAGCGCGAATAGAAATGCGCCGACCCCGACGCCGCCGAAAAACAGGTCGGCGGCGACGCGCCAGTCCCAAATAATGCCGTGTTGCATCTGAATGTCGTAGAAAAGCTGCGTCTCCATCGTCGTCTCCAACGTTCAATGCGTGACATATTCAGTATATCGACGATGTGGCGTTAGGGCGTTTCACTTTGTGACGTCTAACCAGCGTTTTGCACCGTCATGTAGACTGATATTCTAGCGAACCGTGAGCTTAGCGAATTTGACCTCGATCAAAAAGCCTTTCTCCAAACGGGCTACCGCATCGGCTATCATGCGCGGGATCGGCGGCGGTTTGGGCAGGTGTCGCAAGACAGCGACGTGCCATCAGGCCCGACAATTCCGGGTCCGCCGCAGGAGCCGCGCAGGCACGGCCGCCGGAACATCACGCCGATGGCCATCGCCGCAACCGCGATGGCAAGCGCGGCGAAAACCAGAAGGAACATCGGCCCCAGGGATGCGAAAAGCTGGGTCAAGGCGGCGCTCATGCACGCGCGCCGAGCGCCAGGAAGGCGGGGGTCGCGCGGTCGCGAAGCGTCCCGTCCGGATCGCGGATGATGAAATGCGCGGCAAGACTCGCCCGTTCCGCCAGCATCCAGCCCTTTTGAGGGCCGAGGACCATCAACGCTGTAGATAGAGCATCAGCCTGCGCACAATCCTTCGTGACCACCGTAACGGACGCCAGCTCGTGCGTGATCGGCGACGCCGTGACAGGGTCGATTTCATGCGAATACCGTTTGCCGCCGCGTTCGAAGTAGTTCCGATAGTCGCCCGAAGTCCCCATGGCCGCGCCGCTCAAGGGGACGACCAGACGCGCCCGTCTCGGCATGACGTCCGGCTCCTCGATGCCGATCCGCCATGGCCGGGCCTCCCGGTTCAAGCCGCTCGCGCGCACCTCACCGCCCGCCTCGATCATGTAATCGCCGATCCCGAGCGCTTCGAGCGCGCGGGCGGCCAGATCGACACCGTACCCCTTTGCCACGCCGCCGAGATCGGCCTGAAGACCACCATGCGCTTTGATCGCCGTCCGGTTCGCGGGGTCGAGCCTGAGGCCGCGATAGCCGATGAGCGCGCGCCGCGTTTCGATCTCCTGCGGCGATGGGAGGGCGGATGGCCGCTCGGGACCGAAGCCCCAGGCGCGCACCAGCGGCGCAACCGAGACGTCGAACGCTCCGCCCGAGAGCCGCGCCACCGTCTGAGCGACTACGAGCACCGCAAACAGATCTTCCGACAACTGTATAGGCGTAGTTGGATGGGCGTTGAAACCCGTCAGTTCCGAGTCGGCGCGATAGAGCGACATGCGCCGGTCCACCCCGTCAAGCGCGGCATGAACGTCGGCCTGTGCGGCCTCGAGGCGGGCCTTGGACAACGGCGCACCGGCAATCGTGACCGAGTAGCGCGTGCCCATCGTCTCGCCGCCGAAGCGCACGCCGTCCTGTCCTGATTGCGGCGCCGGACGCAAGCTATATCCAATCACGGCCAGCGCGCCGAGCGAGCCTATGCCGCCAAGCAGCCGCCGCCGGGTAGGTGTCAGTAAGGTATCCATCATTTCGCTCCCGCGCGCTGATCGATTCCGATTTCCATGCAACCCGGCAGACTCCCGGACAAGATTGAGATGCCCTTTCATTCTTGTGATCCTCCCCGTCGCGGGGTCACCTCAAAAGCCGCCGCTCATTGGCTGTCGATCGCCTTGAGAAATGCTTCGGACGGCTCTACTTCCTTGTGGACAATGTTGTAGTGGCAGGCGATGCATGTCGTGCCGCTCTTGATGGCTTCGGCATGTTGGCTCTGGCCCCGTTTGCGCTCGGGCTTAATCGCCTCCATGACATGACAGCTGCGGCAGTGCTTGCTGTCATTGGCGACGAAGTGCAGACGTACCCGTTCGGCCGCCGCTGCGCGTTCGGGCTCGTATTTCTCCGGGGTGTCGATACCCTTGACGACGAGCGCGTAGATATCCCTGGTGCCCTTGACATGGTCCCACATCGCCGCAGTCAACCCCTTCGAGATGTGACAGTCGGCACAACCCGGTCGGACTCCGGTCCGCGTATTGTAGTGGGTGCTTTCCTTGTACTCCTTGTAAACCGTGGCCTCCATCACATGGCAGCCGTAGGCACAGAACTTGTTGGAGGAGAAATATTGGTCAGTCACGTCCGTGAGGGGAACGGCCACCAGCCCGCCGATGCCAAGAGCCAGCACGATGAGCAGGATGGGGTAGTATCGGATGCCACTGCGCAGCCGCCCCAATAGCGACTTCTTTTCCGGCTTGTTCGGTGATGGCATGGATCAGAACCCTCGTCCCCCACTCCTGCGGCAGGCGATGACTGGCCCGGAAACGAGCACGCGCAGGCAGTGAAAATGTCGTTTGAAACGCACTGTAAAGTGGGGTACGGCGAGAGACCTCGTCTCCCAGCCGGCCCCGTTTTTCGCTTCGGTCACTGAACTTTGACGGCCTGGATGTCGGCCTCGGTGCCGATTCCCAAGCTGGCTGGGAAGCCCACATGGTGGAAGCGCGTCGTCACGTTATCGTCGTGAACGGCGAAGCCGACCGTGTAAACGCCACCTTCCTTCATGATCTTGTCGTCGCCCGGGTGTCCCGTGTCGAGCTTGCGCGTGAACTCGACGGTCCAGACGCCATCCTTCCAAGCACCCTTGATATTGTTGTTGTCGCCGGCGGAGCCTTCCGCCTCGGTGGTGAGAAGGCGTCCGGGAAGGACATCGCCCTCTTTCCACCCAGCGTTCGGGTCGTAAGGAACGGCATTCTGCTCCTTGATGATGGCGTGCGGCTTGGACTGATCATCGATATCCGCCACGGTGAGCGATTTGGAACCGACCTTGTCAGCGTCGAACATGTACGTCGGCGTCATGGACTTCCTGTCGACGTTCCACGAAAACATCCTCTTCCCATCATCGAACAGGCGGTACTGCAGCACATATCCATCGTCGGCCATGCCGACCGGATTGCTGCGTGCCGCGCGCCATTGCATGAGATCAAGGAACTTGCCCATAGCCTTGAGCTCGGCGATTTCCTCAGCGGACTTCATCTTGTCCCAGCTGGCATCTTCATCGGTTTGCGACAGCGGCAAGAACTTGCGCACGTCCGATTGTTTCAACCCCTCCTTGCCAAGCAAGGGATGGCCCTCAACCTGCTCTTTCGTCGCCTCATCCGGCATATCACGCATACCGGTATGGCAGGTCAACCAGCAGCCCTGCTCCTTGAAGTTCGGCACCGACCCATCGTCGATGATGATGGCTAGACGATCCTCATAGAGCGGCGGCTGTGAACCGTCGCGCACTTTCTTTGATGAGCGTGGGCCGCCATAAAAGGCCCATTTCTCGCCGTCGTAGCGCATGTAGTTGTGCATGTCGCCGGGGCGGTTCATGTTGGTAGGCCACTGGAACCGGAAATAGAGATTCTCGGCGTCGTAAGCCACCTGCACCTTGAGATCGATAGTTCCGTTCTTGCCTTCGATCGGATCTGGCTCGAGCCTTTCACCGGAGACGATCAGATCGCCGATTGCCTTCTCTTCGCCTTCATGGCAGGAGACGCAGGCGTCGCCTGCAATGACCTTTGTGTTGGCTCGCTTGTGGTCCGGACTGCGCAGCCATTGATAACCGCCCTGCCCGGGATAGAAGAGTGTGACGGTCTTGACGGGGATCTTCGACCAGTCGCT
Organism: uncultured Gammaproteobacteria bacterium; assembly: GCA_964402835.1. Lineage (GTDB taxonomy): Bacteria > Pseudomonadota > Gammaproteobacteria > Natronospirales > JAIVGZ01 > JAIVGZ01. The sequence goes on from CAYODZ010000102.1 coordinate 9,087, forward strand.
AGGAGGTGCCGCGAGGGCGTTTCCAAGCGAACCAAGAACAAGTGCGCCAGCACCGGCGCAAATGACCAAACGACTAATGTTTCCATGCATTGTACAACCCTCCCACCTTTATCGCGGCGGCAATAACCAAAACGAAACGACCAGAAGCAGGTCTTGTCGGCACAGAATCTCTGGGGTCTGACCCTTCGAAACAACCAGGGGTATTTATGCCATTCAAGGTTGGTGCAACTGACGCATTCGATCGACATAGACTGGGTACACGGTTCGCTGCTGCACAGCGGAACACGCATCTTTGCAGCCTACCATCTTTGAACTGTACTTCATTTGGGCTTCGAACTGTACTTCATTTGCGGCGAAGGACCTTGACACAGATCAAGTTGGTGGCGGCCTACGCGGGGCAAGATGCAGACTGCCAGAGAGTCGAAAGGAATGCGCAGGCGTGACCACCGGTTGCCGCGGCGACAAGAGCGGCGGACCAGCGCGCCGAGTGAGCCTATGCCGCCAAGCCGCCGCCGCCGGGTAGGTGTCAGTAAGGTATCCATCATTTCGCTCCCGCGGGCTGATCGGTTTCGATTTCCATGTCGGCGGCGCTGTCGCGGATGGCCGCCTCGAAACGGCCTTCGCCATGGCGAATCAACTGGTTGGTCATGTCGCCGATGGAGACGAGGCCGAAAACACGAGGTCCGTCCATCACCAGGAGATGGCGGAAACGGTTGACATGCATCAGCGCCAGCGCCGCCTCCACCGTTGTGCCCGGCGTCACGAAGCGCACATCGCGCGTCATGACCAGCGAGATCGGCGTCGCCTTCGGGTCAAGCCCCTGATGCACCACGCGCCGCAACAGGTCGCGCTCACTGAAAATGCCGTCGATCAACCCGTCTTCATTGCGGATCAGCACGGCTCCGACGCGCTGCTTGACAAGCGTTTCGACGGCTTCGATCACGGTCGCGCCCGCGTCCACGCAGATCAGCCGGTCAGCGTCCTGCTTGAGCGCCAGCACATCTTGAACGGTCTGCGTCATGGCGTTTCCTTTACGAGGCTAAATGCCGAAATCGTCCAGCATGATGTTCTCGCGGTCTACCCCGAGATCGAGCAGCATGCTGATAATTGCCTTGTTCATCACATCCGGGCCGCACAGGTAATATTCGATATCCTCCGGCGCAGGATGATCCTCGAGATAGAGCTTGCGCAGCGCGTTGTGGCGCACGAGACCGATAGGGCCGGTCCAATTGTCTTCCGGCCTCGGCTCGGACAGAACCAGATGCCAGGTGAAGTTGGGGTGCTCCGCCTGAAGCTTGTCGAATTCCTCGATGTAGAAGGCTTCCTTCAGATTGCGCGCCGAATACCAGAAGCTCATCTTGCGTTGGCTTTTGAGGCGAAGAAGCTGGTCGAAAATGTGCGAGCGCATCGGAGCCATGCCCGCGCCCGCCGCGATGAAGCACATCTCGTTATCGGTTTCGCGCGCGAAGAACTCGCCGTAAGGTCCGGACACCGTTGCTTTGTCTCCGGGCTTGAGATTGAACAGATATGAGCTGAGGATGCCCGGGGGGATGTCGTCACTATAGCCCGGCGGAAAGGCGATGCGGATGGTGAACAGCAGAATGCCCTTTTCCAGCGGGTAGCTCGCCATCGAATAGGCGCGCTCGACCGGCTCGGGCACGACCGAGCGGAAGCGCCAGAGATCGAAGCGGTCCCATTCCTCGCGGAACTCCGGCTCGATGTCGAAGTCGCGGAAGTTCAGCGCATGCGGCGGGCACTCGATCTGCATGTAGCCGCCGGCGCGGAACAGCACATCCTCGCCTTCCGGCAGCGCCAGTTTCAGCTCCTTTATGAAGGTTGAGACATTGCGGTTGGAGATGACCGTACAGTCCAGTTTCCGCACACTGAAAATTTCCGGCGCCAGTTCGATGCGCATGTCGCGCTTGACCTTGACCTGACAGGCCAGACGCACGCCCCGGCGCGCCTCGCCGGGCGTCACGAAACTGGTCTCGGTCGGCAGGAGCGCCCCGCCGCCTTCCTTGACGACCACCTCGCAAACGCCGCAAGAGCCCTTGCCGCCACAGGCGGAGGGGATGAAAATCCGGTTGGCCGTGAGAGCGTTCAGCAGAGTGCCGCCCGCGGGCACCAACAAACGCGTCGTCTCGTCCTCGTTGACGGTGATCGACACATCTCCGGTGGCGACGAGGCGGCTGCGCGCAGCCATCAGCAGCAGCACCAGAAGCAGGACGACCGCTGTGAACATGACGATGGCGAGAGAAATGGACAGCATCGCGCGCCTCTACAGCTGGATCCCTGAGAACACCATGAACGCCATCGACATCAGGCCGACGGTGATGAAGGTGATCCCGAGGCCGCGAAGACCGGCCGGAACATCCGAATAGCTCATCTTCTCGCGGATGGCCGCCAGCGCGATCAGCGCAATCGCAAAGCCAAGGCCGGAGCCGAAGCCGAACACGACGCTTTCCGCGAAGGTGTAGTCGCGTTCCTGCATGAAAAGCGAGCCGCCGAGTATGACGCAGTTGACCGCGATGAGCGGCAGGAACACGCCCAGCGAGATGTAAAGAGCTGGCGCGAAACGGTCGATGGTCATCTCCACGACCTGCACGGCCGCCGCGATGGTCGCTATAAACAGGATGAAGGACAGGAAGCTCAGGTTGACGCTCGCGAATTCCGGGCTGATCCAGGCCAGCGCACCTTCCGCCAGGAGGTTATTAAGCAAGAGGTTGTTGAGCGGCACCGTCAGCGTCTGCACGAATACGACGGCGAGGGCGAGCCCGATTGCGGTCTCGACTTTTTTCGAGCAGGCCAGGAACGAGCACATTCCGAGAAAATAGGCCAGCGCGATATTCTCCAGAAAAACCGCGCGCAGGCCGAGATTGAGAAAATGCTCCATCACGCTTTCTCCTGCAAGCTGGGCATCCATGTGCGCAGCGCCCAGATCAGGAGGCCGATCAGGAACAAGGCCGACGGCGCCAGAAGCATCAGCCCGTTCGGCGTGTACCATCCGCCATCCTTGACGAGCGGCAGCACCGTCGCGCCCAACACCTTGCCTGCTCCGAGCAGTTCTCGCGAGAAGGCGACCAGCACCAGCACCAGCGCGAATCCCATGGCGTTGCCGAAGGCGTCCAGCGTCGCGCGGCGGGGTGGATTGCTCATCGCGAAACCCTCGGCGCGGCCCAGAATTATGCAGTTAGTGATAATCAGGCCGACGAAGACGGACAGCTCCAGCGAGATTTCGTAAAGCGTGGCCTTCAGCACCTGGTCGAAAACGATCACCAGCGAGGCGATGATCGCAAGCTGCACGATGATGCGGATCGCGGGCGGGATGCGGTCGCGCACAAGACTGACCGCGAGGCTCGCCAGCACCGCCACGAGCACTACGCCGGCGCTCATGACGAGGGCTTTATCGACCCGCGTGGTGACGGCGAGGGCCGAGCAGATGCCTAGCACCTGCACGCCGATCGGGTTGTTGGCCAGAATGGGCTCGATCAGCACTGCACGCTCGCCTGGCCTCAGCTTCAACCAAGAGGACCCGGTGGCGCCGGTGGCGGCGCCAGCGCCTTCGGTTACCGCGCTCATAAAGCGTCTCCATTACGCAGGCGTTGCAGGAAGGGACCGTAGCCGTTTTCGTCGAGCCAGAACTGAACCAGCTCCGTAACGGCGTTGCTGGTGACGGTTGCGCCCGAGAGGCCGTCAACGCGCAGGGGATCATCGGAGGGCGGACCGGCTGGACCTTTGACGACGGCGATAGCGGCCTTGCCTGCTTCATCGTAGGCCATGCGGCCGCGCCACAGCGACAGCCAGTCCGGATTGGAGATTTCGCCGCCGAGCCCCGGAGTCTCCTTGTGCTCGTAGAAGGTCAGCCCAAGGATGGTTTTCGCGTCCGGGGAAAGCGCCATGAAGCCATAGATCGTCCCCCACATGCCAAGCCCCTCGACAGGGATAACGACCCGGTTCACCGCGCCGCCGGTCTTCACGAAATAAACGACCGCCTCTTTCGGCAGACGGCGGATGCCGGCGTCATTCGGCGGGGCGACGCGGCTTTCCGCCGGATCGTTGCGGGCGGCGCGCTGGTCAAAGCGGCGGGCGTCCCGCGCTCCGGCGGGCAGCACCTCGCCGGTCGTAAGATCGACGAGACGCGCCTCGATCTGGCGCGCGAAGATGTCCTCGACCTCGGCGATCGACAAGGCCTCGCCCGGCTCGGCAAGACTGGCCGCGACCAGCACGTTCTTCTCCATATAGAGAAGCGCGTTGGCCTTCTGGCGCGGCTGAAGCAGCACGGCCGAAACCGAGACCAGGGCGGCGCAAACGAGGCAAACCACCAGCGCGAAGCGGATGGTGTATCCCGTCGAATTGATGTTGACGGCCCTTGTCTCACTCACGGCGCGCCCGCCTCCGTTTGACATTGGCCCGGATGAAACCGTAATCGATCGTCGGGGCCATCACATTCATCAGCAGGATGACAAGCATCACCGATTCCGGATAGGCCGGGTTTACGACGCGGATCAGCACGATCAGCGCGCCGATGATGATGCCGTAAATCCATTTGCCCGCATCCGTGAAAGGCGATGTCACAGGATCGGTCACCATGTAGACCGTGGCGAAGGCCCAACCGCCGAGCACCATGTGCCACCAGAAGGGCACGCCATACCAGGGGTTGCTCGCAGACCCGATGACGTTGAACAGGCTCGCCATGGCGATGGTGCCGACTGTCACAGCGGCCATCGTCCGCCATGAGCCGACGCCAGTCACGATGATCACCACCGCGCCGATCAAGCAAGCAAGCGCGGAGGTTTCTCCCATGCTGCCCGGCTCGAAGCCGATGAAGGCGTCCCACCAGGACAGACCCTGCGCCGCGAACGGCTCGGTCATCCCTCGCATCTGCGACAGGAGCGTCGCGCCGGAAAAGCCGTCCACCGTGGCGGCGGCCGGCGCGGCAGTCCATACCGCGTCCCCCGAAATTTCCGCCGGATAGGCGAAGAATAGAAAAGCCCGTGCCGCCAGCGCCGGGTTAAAGAAATTCATCCCCGTCCCGCCAAAGACCTCCTTGGCGAGAACAACGCCGAAACTGATGCCGAGCGCGGCCTGCCAAAGCGGCGTTGTCGGCGGCAGGATCAGCGGAAACAGCAAGCCGGTGACGAAGAAGCCTTCGTTCACCTCCATTTTGCGCACGACGGCGAACAGCACCTCCCAGGTCAGACCGACAACCATCGTGACGATATAGAGCGGCAGGAAATAGAGCGCGCCGTGGATGGTGTTGGCGAGAGCGCTGGACGGATCGTAGCCGACGCCCAGAAGGCCGATAACCGCGTGCCGCCAGCCCTCCAGCGCCTCCGTGCGCGCCGGATCAATGGCGAGATTGGCTTGCAGTCCGGTATTGTAGATCGCCATGAACACGCAGGGCAGCGCCGCAATGACCACGAGGATCATCATCCGCTTGAGGTCCATCGCGTCGCGGACATGCGCGCCGGTGCGGGTTACATTCTTCGGCGTGTAGAAGAACGTATCAACCGCCTCATAGAGCGGATAGAAGCGCTCCAGCCTGCCGCCCTTTTGGAACGGCTTGCCGGCGCGGTCCAGCATGGCCCGCAACGCCTTCATCAGGCGACCTCCTTCTCAATGCGCGTCAGCGCTTCGCGCAGCAGCGGCCCATATTCGGCCTTGCCCGGGCAGACGAAGGTGCACAGCGCCAGATCGTCCTCGTCCAGCTCCAGGCAGCCGAACATCTCGGCGCGTTCGATGTCGCCCATCAGCAGGGCGCGCAGCAGGAAAGTCGGCATTAGATCGAGCGGCATCACGCGTTCGAACGACCCGATCGGCACCATGGCCCGATAGCCGCCATTGGTTGTCGTGGTCAGCGCCAGCTTCGCATTCTTGCGGAAAGCATTGAACACCACGCCCCAGATCGAGAATTTCTCGCCGCCCGGCGCGATCCATCCGAACAGCTCGCGATCCGTCGCCTCCTCCAGCGCCGTGAGCTGAAGATGATAGCGGCCCAGATAACCGTGAACTTCACCTGCCGCGATCCGGCCGTCGAGCGCCGATCCCGAAATGAGACGCTGGACGCCGGGCGCGATCTCGCCGCGCGCCAGCTCATCCGTCGCCGCTCCGAGCCGCGTGCGCAGCAAGCGCGGGCGCGTCACGCTCGGCCCCGCAAGCGCTATCACGCGCTCCACGTCGAGCTGTCCGGTGGAAAACAGCCGCCCTGCCGCGGCTACGTCCTGATAACCGATATGCCAGACCGTGCGCTTCAGATCGACCGGATGGAGGAAGTGAATATGGGTGCCAGCGTTGCCGGCAGGGTGCGGTCCCTCGAATATCTCGGTCGTCACCGCGGCAAGGTTCGGGACGGCGATGCTGGAACGCGGTCCCACGCAGAGATGAGTCGGCCCGGAAGTCAGCTTGGCGAGGCAGGCGAGACCGATGTGAAAGTCATCCATCCGGTCCGCCAGAACGCTATCGGCCGAGGGGGCGTGCGGGCGCGTATCCATCGCGGTGACGAACAGGGCGTCGGGCTGCGTATCCGGTTTCGGGATCTTGGAAAATGGCCGCGTGCGCAAGGCTGTCCAAAGGCCCGATTCCAGCAGTAGCGCCCGAACCTGCGCGCCGCTGAGCTGCGACGGGGCTGCGCCGCTGAAACTATCGAACGCCACTTGCGCGTCCGGCTCGTCATCGCCGTCGATCTCGATGACGAGGGACTGGAAGGCGCGGCGCTCCCCGCGATGGATCGCGCTGACCACGCCCGTCGCCGGCGAGGCGTGGCGCACGCCAGGCGCCGCTTTGTCTTCGATCAGCGCTTGTCCACGCTTCACGCGGTCGCCCGGTTTGACGAGAAAAGTGGGCTTGAGACCGACATAGTCGGCACCGAGCACTCCGATGCGGGTACATGGAGCGGCTGGATGGATCGTCTGATCCGGATCGCCCTTCAAGGGAAGATCGAGCCCCCGTCTTACGATATGCGTTGCCACCGCATCCCTCTCGCCACTCCTAAACTTGTTCTGGGATCATTTCGATCGCGCCGCAAGGGCATTCGGCCGCGCAGATACCGCAACCCTTGCAATAGTCGTAGTTAAATTCGAAGCGCTTGCCGGGGCCGAGCTTGATCACCGCATTGTCGGGGCAAACGCCATAGCAATTGTCGCATTCGAAGCAGTTGCCGCAGCTCAGGCAACGGCGCGCTTCGAACAGCGCGTTCTCCGTGGTGAGCCCGCCCTGGACTTCGTCGAAACTGGAGACGCGGCGCACAATATCGAGCTGTGGGCGCACCATCTGCGGCGCGTCGCTGTAATACCAGGGGTTGAGCAGGTCGAAGCTCGCCAACTCCGGCGTGGGCGGATGGACATACTGGCCGCCACGCAGCCAGGCGTCGATATTGCGGGCGGCGTGCTTTCCATGACCGATCGCGACGGTGACGTTGCGCTCGCCCGGAGACATGTCGCCCCCAGCGAAGACGCCCGGATGGGCGGTCATGCGCGTTTGCGGATCGACTTGCAGCGCGCCGTCCGCAATGTCGAATCCCTCGATCGTGCCGAGCAGCGACAGATCGACCTCCTGCCCGAGGGCGAGCACAAGCGAATCCGCTTCCAGCGTTTCGAATTCGCCGGTCGGCTGCGGATGCCCATCGGCGTCGAGCGCCATCTTCTCAATGGTCAGCGTTCCGCCTTCCGCGCTGGCGACGGTGCTCAGCCATTTGACTTTCACGCCTTCTTCAAGCGCCTCTTCCAGTTCGAAATCATGGGCGGGCATCCGTTCGCGATTACGGCGATAAACGATGATCGCGTCCGTCGCGCCAAGACGGCGGGCGGTGCGGGCGACATCGATCGCGGTGTTGCCGCCGCCATAGACCGCAACCTTTCGCCCCAGCATCGGCGCTTCGGCTCCTTCCATCGAGCGCAACACGGAGATGGCGTCGAGGATGCGCGCGGAGTCCTTGGCCGGGATGTAAGCGCGTTTCGCGATATGCGCGCCGATGGCTAGAAACGTCGCATCCGCGCCTTCCTCAACGATGGTCCGGGCGAGATCGGTGACCTTCGCGCCATAGCGGAAACGGACACCCAATTCGGCGATGCGGGAAACCTCGGCGTCCAGCACGTCGCGCGGCAGACGGTATTTCGGGATGCCGAAGCGCATCATCCCGCCCGGCTGCTGCTCCGCCTCCATCACTGTGACCCTGTGGCCGAGCCGGCGCAGATGATAAGCGGCCGAAAGCCCCGATGGCCCGGCGCCGATCACGAGAACATGCTTTCCCGTTTCGCGGCCGGGCTGGGTGAAACGCCAGCCCAGGCGCAGCGCCTCGTCTCCGAGAAAGTGCTCGACCGAGTTGATGCCGACCGCGGTATCGAGCTTGGCGCGGTTGCAGACGGTCTCGCAGGTGTGATAGCAGACGCGGCCCATGATCGCCGGAAACGGGTTGTCGCGGGTCAGATGCCGCCATGCGTCCTCATAATCGCCGCTTTCGGCGTGAAACAGCCAGCCCTGAATGTCCTCGCCCGCCGGGCATTCGGCGTTGCAGGGCGGCAGGCGGTTGACATAGACCGGCCGCTCGGTGCGCCAGGAGCCGGTCTTGTTGGCAAGCGAGGAGCCAGGATCGAGCGTGATTGCGAAAGGCTTGCGCATGGTCATGTGGCGGTCTCCTCGTCCAACAGTCCGAAACGCGCGATATTGCGGTCGGCCGCCGCCTGGATGCGGGCGATTATGTCGGGGCGGCCGGGATCGCCGAAGAGATGCGCGAAGCGTTTCTGAAGGCGCAGATAAGCCTCGACAGGTTGACGGCGGCGGATCTTCGTCACGCCGGTCACTTCGCCGTTTTCGGCCTCGAACACCGGAAAAATACCGGTCTCGCGGGCCAGCCGCGCCAGCTTGATCGTGTCGCAACTCGCCGACCCCCAGCCAAGCGGGCATGGCACGAACACATGCAG
>CAYODZ010000103.1:0-19584 GCA_964402835.1 uncultured Gammaproteobacteria bacterium
CACCGATCAACTCTCCCACTACCCATCCCACAACCATTTCGTCAGCGCGGCGTGATAAGCTTAAGTCGCGGGAAGTACGTACGATAGCGACTTCGGGATCCTGATCGGGCCCGAGCGGGCACATTTGCCTGGACCCACCCATACTGTTGCGACGGCCGCTCGAACCTGTACAGTATCTGTCATCCGCTACACCGCGCGACTGGCGGATCCCGGCATCGAGCCGTCGGTTGGCGGCCGCGGCGACTCGTACGGCACTGCCCTGGCGGAATCCAACATCGGCCCTTCAAGACTGAGGTGATTCACAGAAGATCCGTGGCGTGGGCATGACGATGTCGAGTTCGCCACACCGAAGTGGGTTTGGTGGTTGACCATCACCGGCTTCTCGAGCCGATCGGGTACATGTCTCTGTCGAGTACGAGAAGGCGTATCACCGCCAGCGTGCAATCGAACCATGGCGAGATTGCTGTTGATCGAGGACAATACCGCCCTCGCGTACGGACTGCGCAACAACTTCGAGATCGAGGGTTACGAGGTCGACGTCGCGACGGATGGTCACGAGGCCGTGCGGCGGGCGGTCGGCGGCAGCTACGACCTGGTGGTTCTGGATCTGATACTGCCCGGCATTGACGGCTTCGGGGTGCTCAGCCGCATCGCGGAGCAGAGCACGCTGCCGCCCGTCCTGGTCCTCTCGGCGCGGGACGACCGGGCGGCGAAGCTGGACAGCTTCCGGCTCGGCGCGGACGACTACGTCACGAAGCCGTTCGATCTGCTCGAGTTACTCGCGCGCGCCCGTGCGCTGCTGCGCCGATCGTCCCGCGCCCGGGATGGCGCATCCGACGAGCACGTGACATTCGCCACGCACGCCATCCGTCGATACGCAGATGTGATACGGTGCGGTGACATCACGATCGATCTGGGTTGCCGCCAGGTCCACCGCGCAGGCGAACCGGTCGCCCTCCGCAAACGGGAGTACGAGCTGCTGGCGGCGCTCGCCACCAGCGCTGGCGCAGTGCTGTCACGGCAGCGCCTGCTGCGCGATGTGTGGGGGTACCGCGCGGACGTGCGCACGCGCACCGTGGACGTACACGTGGCGCAGCTGCGTCGCAAGCTCGAGCGCGATCCCGCGCACCCCCGCCACATCGCCACGGTCGCGAAGCTCGGTTACCGCTTCGATCTCTAATCACATTTTACAACCTTCTTACAGGAAACCGGCTGCGCACGATTGACCGGACGTGCGCGCGCTGTCTACGCTGCACGTGGTGCACGCGCATCGCCCGTCCGCAAACCATCCGTTTCTTTCACACCATCGCAGTTCGCTGCCGCCGTACCTCGCATATGTGACTTGCGCCGGAGGCGTCGTGAAGTCGGAATCGGCGATATGGTCCGCATTCGAACGAGCCCGGCGGGAGCTGGCGGGGAATCCGTCGGTGCGCTCGGTCGAACTGGGCTGGAAGGTGTCGCAGGGCGAGGTACAGCCGGAGCTGGCGGTGCGCGTGTACGTGGATCGCAAGCGTCCACTGGCCGAGGTCCCGGCGGGGCAACGCATACCCCCTCGTGTCGCGGGTCTGCCGACCGACATCCTCACGGTGCGCGAGGAGCGTCTGCTGGGACACGACATGACGGGCGGCGACAAGATTACGCGCATCGTGTGGAACGAGCACGGCACGGGCTCCGGAACGCTCGGCTGCATCGCGACGCGGCTCGCGGACAGCAGGCCGATGATGCTGAGCAACCAGCACGTATTCCGCAACGACCTCGGCAGCCCCGAACGACGCCGGGAGCTGTATCAGCCCGACATCTCCTGCAAGGCACTCGGCAGCAACTGCAACTACGTCGGCTACGTGGTCGACGGACTGATCGGCAACTTCGCGTGGTCGCCTGATGCGACGGAGCCGAAGGAGTACTTCCTCGACTGCGCGGTCGGCGAGATCGATGACGAGGACTTCCGTCGCGGCGTGAAGGGTCTGCCGGCGATCGCCGGCAGCCAGGACATCACGGCGCTGGCGACGGGTCCGGGCAACACACCGCTGGCGGTGAAGAAGATGGGCGCGCGCACGGACCTGACGACCGGCATCGTGATCAGCGTGAACAGCACCGGTCACGAGAAGGTCGGTCCGTTCGAGATCCAGGATCAGCCGCTCACGATCCTGATCCGGACGACGAGTGGGAAGCAGTTGAGCGAAGAGTTCGAAGTACCCGCGGCGGAGAAGCAGTCGATCGTGGACACGTTCAACGACTTTGGCGGCCCCGGCACGGTAACGCAGCTCGCCGGTAACCGGCTGCGCTTCGATGTGCCGCGCTTCTCCGATCAGGGAGACTCCGGCTCGGTGGTCGTGACGGATGCAGGCCGCATCGTCGGGCTGCTGTACGCGAGTGCGGTCTTCATCTTCCCCACCGTCGACGGTGCCGGGATTGTGCCCCGGACAGTGCCGATCGGGGAGTCGCGCGCGTGCCACATCGGTCCGGCGATGGCTCGGCTCGGCATCCGCATCGATGCCTCCACCGCACCGAGCGCGGGTCGCGACTCCATCGAGGTGCGCGCCGTCACGCAGCGCGAGCCACTGCTGGCCGATCGTCTGGCGCTGCTGGAGGAGCAGTTGCGCGCGACGCGGGCGGGCGAGGCGTTGAGGACGCTGATCCGCGCGCACGGGCCGGAGATGGTCGAGCTGGTGCACCATCGCCGGCGCGTGCTCGTGTGCTGGCACCGGCACCAGGGTCCCGCGTTCACGGCGCTCGTTGCCGATGCGCTGCGCGACCCGGAGCGTGCGATGCCGAACGAGCACAGCGGCGTCGCACTGACGACGCTGCTGTCCGCGATGTGCGACGCGCTGATGGCGGAGGGCGGCGCTGCGCTGCGTGCGGCCCTCGCCGCGAACCGCCCGTGGGTGCTCGAGTGGATCCGCTCGAGCGATCGCGTGCCGGGTCTGCTGTCGGCACTCGCGCGTCACGATCCGGGCCCTCTGAAGGAAGCGGCGTATGCGTGAGGCGCAGTGGTGGAAGGCGCACGCCGCCGCCCGGCGCGCGTTCGCGGACGTTGCCGGCGTCCGAGGCGTAGGGCTGGGCCTCAGGGAGACGGCCGGTGAGCTGACGGGCGATGTGGCGGTGATCGTGTACGTCGCGGAGAAGAAGCCGCGCGCGAGTCTCGCACCGAGCGACCTGATCCCGCCCGAGGTCGAGGGTGTGCGGACGGACGTGCAGCGGCAGCCGCACTTCGAGCCGTTCGGTGGCACGACGCTGGCGGGCGGCGTGCAGATCCGGCGCGCTCCGGATGACGAGGACCGGCCAAAGCCCGGTACACTGGGCTACGTCGCGACGAGGACGGCCGACAGCATGAACGTGATGCTGAGCTGCGAGCACGTCATGCTGTTCGCGCGTCGCGGCGATCTGCGCATCTTCCACCCGGATGTGTCACGTTGCTGCGGCAGCCTGAAGAACGCGGTGGGCGGCGTGCTGAGCGGGCACAGGGGGCCCGCGCCGTACACGAACGCGCTGGGTCCGGGGACGTGGTTCATCGATGCCGCCACTGCATCGATCATCTCGGGCGTCAATGCCCGCAAGGTGATTCCGGATCTCGGTCCGATCACGGGATCCGGCGACCTGACGGCAACGCCGACCGGCCCGGGCAACGTACCGCACACGGTCGGCAAGCGCGGCGCGATGACCGGTGTGACGACGGGCACGGTGGATGATATCGTGTTCGGCCCGGCGGGAGCGCCGGCCATGAAGATCCGGCCGAAGGCGGGTGGCACGTTCCCGTTCAGCAAGACGTGGAAGGTGCCGCCGGCAGACATCCCCATGCATCTGGCGAACTACCCGGCTCAGTCGCTCGGCGGCACGGCCACGCAGGTGTCCGCCGATGAGATCCGCTTCGACATCCCCGTATTCTCCGTTCCCGGCGATTCGGGCGCGGCGGTGGTCCACGGCGGGAGCATCGTCGGACTCGTGATCGGCGGATCGATGTACGAGCTGGACGCGTTCGACGGAGGCCGGCTCCGCACTGGCGGCATGCCGAGCGGATTCACGTTCGCCTGTCATATCCCTCCCGTGCTCGAGAAGCTCGCGATCCGTATCGATCCCTCGACGGATACGAGCGGCGGCCGGGGTCTGCTTCTGCCGGGCGACGAGATCTCCGCGGATCCGCCCGACTCGCTTGCGGCGATCAATGCACGACTGGGAGAGCTGGAGCAGCGGCTCGAGGCCACGCCGCGCGGGCGGCAGCTGAACGGCCTCGTGCGAACGCACGCGGACGAGCTGATGGACCTCGTGCATCACCGGCGTCGCGTGCTCGTCGAATGGCATCGCAGCCGCGGCCCGGCGTTCTCCGCACTGCTGCTCGCGGCGCTGGTCGAGCGCGGGCGCGAGCTGCCGGCCGACGTCGAGGGCGTGCCGCGCGAGATGATGCTTGCACGCATGAGGAACGTGCTGCACGCGGAGGGCAGCGGTGCACTGCGCGAGGCGATCACGGCGAACGAAGGGTTCCTGCTGGACCTGCTCGCGCGCAGCCGGACGGCGGACGATCTCGTGGCGAACCTCGGATGAGCGGGCACGTGGACGCGCCTTACGGTCGCGCGCTCGCGCGCCTCATGCGCATCGCCGGCTTCTGTGGCCTCGGCACCGGCCTGCGCGAGACGTGCGGGCGGATCACGGCGGAGCGGGCGTGGCGCGTGTACGTGCGCCGCAAGCTGCCGATCGGCGTGCTGCCGGAGCGCCAGCGGATCCCGTCATCTCTGATTGGCCTGCCCACCGATGTCATCGAGTGGCGCGGCGCGCAGCGCGCGGCCGCGACCGCTGACGCAGGGGCGGCCGCGGGCGGCGCGCTGGAGGGTGCAGGCATCGTGAACGATCGCGGCGTGCCGGGCACGCTCGGCTGCATCGCACAACTGCGCCGCACGGGCGAGCCGGTGCTGCTCTCGAGCTACCACGTGCTGTTCGGCCGGCGCAGCGGCCGCGGTGATCCGATCTGGACGATCGAGCTCGAGCCCCGCCTGATTGGCCGGGTGCTGAGCGGGAAGGCGGGCGTGGTCGTGGGCGTCGAGCCGCCGACGTTCGTCGATGCCGCGGCCGGCAGGCTGCTCGATGGTGCGGAGCCGTGTGCGCCGCATCCGATCGCTGCTGCTGCGGCCGCCGCCGGCGAGATGGTGAGCAAGTCCGGCGCAGCGACCGGTATGACACACGGCATTGTGGTCGACATCGCGTATCCCGACTCGTGGTACTGGGAATACCGCTCGGAAATGGCGTCGCGCCAGCTGCTGATCCGCTCGACGTCGCCGATCGGGAGACCGTTCTCGCGAACCGGCGATTCGGGCGCAGTCGTGCGCAACGAGAGCGGGGATGCGGTCGGCCTGCTGTGGGGCACGACGGCGCGCGGAGACGGCGTCGCCTCCCCGATGCACGCGGCCGCGCTCGCGCTCGGAATCCAGCTCGCCGCCCGCACCGCGCCATTCCCATGAGCTACGGCACCGGCTACCAGGAGACGCTGCATCCGGGGATCCTGATCGAGAGCAAGATCAACCCGGGCGGCGGTACGCTCGGCTGCTTCGCGCGGCTCGCGAGCGATGCGACGAAGGTCGTGCTGCTCAGCAACAGCCACGTTCTGTACGGTCCCGCGCGGTCGCTTGGTGCGTCGGGCAACGACTCGAAGGTGGGCCAGCCGTCCGTGTCCTGCTGCCTGTGCTGCACCTGCCGCGTGATCGGCAGGAACCTCGAGGCCGCATTCAACTGGGTCGAAGTGAACGTCACGAGTCCCGCCGCGATCGCCGGGAGTCACGAGGGCAGCGAGATCGACTGCGCGATCGTACTGCTGAACGACAAGCGACCGTACACGAACAGCACGCTGTACGGCATGATCACCGGGACGCCGGCGGGACTCGGCGTGGCGGGTGGCGATCCGGTCGAGATGGTGGGCTCCCGGTCCGGTCACATGAAGGGCCGCGTGCTCCGCTTCAACACGAACGCAACGCGCGCGGGCGGCGGCAGCGTTCCGGACGTGCAGCTGCCTTTCCCGCTGGAAGGCACGGAGATCGAGGAAGGCTTCGCCGGCGTGATGCCGAGCATCAACCAGATGCTGATCGTGGCGGATGCGGATCCGAACGATCCCGCACGGCCAATGCACTTCTGTTCGCACGGCGACTCCGGATCGGTGCTGGTGAACGGAGCGCGCGAGGCCGTCGGCATCATCAGCAAGGCGTGGGAGATCGGTGACGCAAGCCGCGGTTTCCTGAACCAGTTGCTCCACGACCCGCTGCCTGCGCACGCCGGCACGCTCGGCATCGCCTCGCCTATCGCTCCCGTGCTCACCGCGCTCGGCATCGTCATCGCGAACAACATGGCGGGCACTGCGCCATCGGCTGGCGAGTCGCCCGAGGCGCTGGAGTGGGCGGCTTCCGAGCGCGAGCAGGAGCGGGCCTTCCAGGCGACGCTGCGTGAGCTGGAGTCGGAAGTACGCGCCAGGTCGCTCGGCGCAGCCACCATGGCGGCGCTCGACCGCCACCGCGGCGAAGTGCTGCGGCTCGTCAACACACAACGTCACGTGGCAGCGACCTGGCGCCGCAACCGGGGCCCTGCATTCGCCGCGCACTGCACGCACAGCATCCGCGATCACGACTACGTCATTCCGGACTGTGTCGACGGCGTTTCGCCGCGCGCGCTGCTCGAACGGATGGCCGTGGTGCTGCGGCGCTACGGGTCGGTGCAGCTACGCGCCGACATCGATGCATACGAAGGGCTCGCGCTCGAATGGGTCGAAGGGTGCACGAGCATCTGGCAGCTGGTCGAACGGCTGCGGCAGCTCGAGCGCGCAGCCGACTGTGATGGCGCTGGCGCTGTGGACGGGGCCGCATTCGAGCCGCGACGCCGCGGCGGGGTGGCAGCGCGATGAGCTACGGCCACGATACGCAGTCGACCCTGCGGCCGGGGATCCTGATCACGAGCAAGGCCGTGCCGGGGGGCGGCTCGCTCGGCTGCTTCGTCCGCCTCGTGTCGGATCCCTCGATGACGATGCTGCTCAGCGGCGCCCACGTGCTGTATGGCGATGTGGCGTCATTTGGCTCGTCGGGGAATGGCACGGACGTCGGGCAGCCGAGGGTCTCGTGCTGCCTGTGCTGTGCCTGCCGCGTCATCGCCGAGAACTTCAGGGTCGCGCCCCCCAGAATGGTACGCGTGAACGTCACCAGTCCTGCGGAGTTCGCCGGCACGTTCACCGGAGTGGAATTCGACTGCGCGATTGCGAAGGTCAACGGAAAGCGCGCGTACACGAACCAGGCGGAGTACGGCATGATCACGGGGACGCCGTCCTCGGGGCTGGGCGTCGTGGCCAACAGCCCGGTCGAGATGGTCGGCTCATCGAGCGGACCCTCGAAGGGTTTCGTCCTCGAACTGACGACGGTGGCGAGCTACGTGGGCGGCGGCAGCATCTCGAATCTGCTATACCCGCTGCCCGCCAGGAGCGATGACCTCGACGAGCAGATGGGCGGCACGCATCCGAACATCAACCAGCTGCTGATCGCCCCCGCCCCGGATCCCAACGATGCCACGGTCGTCACACATTTCTGCACGTTCGGCGATTCGGGAGCCGTGGTCGTCAATGCGGCGAAGCAGGTCATCGGGATGGTGACGCGCAAGAGACGGATCACGCCCGCAGTCCGCACCGACCTGAACAAGATGCTGGCGCAACCGCTGCCGGATCATGCCGGCACGCTGGGCGTGGTCTCGCCGATCGGTCCGGCGCTGACGCAACTCGGTATCCGCATCGACAACAACATCTCCGGGTCGGCCACCTCGGCCGGCGGGTCGGTCGAGGAGATGCGGCGGGCGGCGGCGGAGCGCGACCAGGAGCTCGCGCTCCAGGCGACGCTGCGTGACCTGGAGGCGGAGCTACAGTCCCATGCGCTCGGCGCCGCTGCCATGGCCACGCTGGATCGACACCGGGCGGAAGTGCTGCGGCTCGTGAATACGCAACGTCAGGTCGCAGTGACGTGGCGGCGCAACCGCGGACCCGCGTTCGCCGCGCACTGCCTGAACAGCATCCGCGATCACGCATACCCGATCCCCGGTCTGGTCGATGGCGTGACGCCGATCCGGTTGCTCGAGAAGATGGCTGCGGTACTGCGCCGCTACGGCTCGGCGGAGCTGCGCGCGGACATCGATGCGTGGGAGTCGCTCGCGTACGAGCGGGTGGAAGGCTGTACCAGCATCTGGCAGCTCGTCGAGTGGATGCGGGGCGGCGAGATGTCGGCCCGCGCCAGCCGGGCGACACCGGT
Source organism: uncultured Gammaproteobacteria bacterium (assembly GCA_964402835.1). GTDB lineage: Bacteria > Pseudomonadota > Gammaproteobacteria > Natronospirales > JAIVGZ01 > JAIVGZ01. Next base: position 8,259 of record CAYODZ010000103.1, read on the forward strand.
GAGCGCGCGATGATCACGCGGAAAGGAGTCTGACGTGGCAGCCGAGCGGGGTACGCTGGAAGTCGTCGTCACCGCCGTCGACGGCGTGCTGCGGCCGCTGGCGGCCGGCCTCGAGCCGGACAACGTGCGCGGCTTCTTCGCGCAGCTCGGCTATCCGCTCAACGATGCACAGGCGGCAACTGTGCGTGCGGCCTCGGGCAGCCTGGCCGGTGCACTGAATGAGCTGGCAACGCTCGTCCGCGAGATCATCGATGCCGCGCTCGCCGATGATACGGGCGCGATGGCGTCGAAGGGTGTCCAGGCGGCCGCGCGTGTGGCCCAGGCGTTCGCCGGATTCGTCGATCTCCAGAACGCGGTCGACGGCCTCGGGCTGCCGGGCGTGACGCCGGCCGATGTTGCGGAGCTGTCCGAGCGGCTGATGGCGTACCTGCTCGTCGAGAGCCTGGAGGCGCTGCGGCCGACGAACGAGGTGCTCGAGCTGCTCGGCGTGCTCGAGCGCGTGGAGCACAACGTCGACTCGACCGATCCGGCCAACCCGGAATACACGGTATCGAGCTTCCATTTCGATCGCCTGTTCGCGTGGGCCAGCGATCCCGGCGGTCAGCTGCGCACACGGTTCGGCTGGGGCGATCCCGGATTCGACGGCTCACTCCTCCTGCCGAAGCTGGAGCGGCTGATCTCGACGACGGGTATGCCTGTCGTGTACCACCCCGCCGACCAGCGGCTCGATCTCATCCTGCTCGACATCACCGCCCCGCCGACGCTCGACCCGCGCGGGATCCGCATCGCGCTGAACACGCAGTTCAACACGGGCACGATCGAGTTCCCCAACGGCGACTTCAAGGTGACAGCGGAGCTGGGGTTGAACGCGCCGCCTGGGCTCGGAATCACGATTCAGCCGGGCGGCCGGATCGAGCTGACGCCGCCGGACCTCAGCACGCCGATCGATGGATCGATGCGACTCGGCTTCGAGGCGACCGCGGGACCGTACATCCTCATCGGCCAGGCCGGCGGGAGCCGGCTGGAGATCGGCGGGTTCGGCGTCGAGGCGGGAGGTCGGCTGAGCTGGGTGCCGGCGGACGGTAAGGCATCCGGCAGCTTCGATGTCGAGGCCAGGATCATGAGCGGGAAGGTCCGTATCGACGCGTCGGAGGGCGATGGCTTCCTGACGATGCTGATCCCCGCTGAGGGCATCGAGGGGAACTTCGATCTCGCGCTCGGCTACGCGAGCGATCGCGGCTTCTACATCGAGGGCAGCGCGACCATCGAGATCCGCCTGCCGCTGCACATCGATCTGGGACCGATCGGGTTCCACGCGCTCACGATCGCAGCGGGTCTGAACGCGGACGGCATCCCGCTGTCCGTGGGGGCCGACATCAGCGCGAATCTCGGACCGCTCCAGGCCGTCGTCGAGAACATGGGTGTCAAGGCGATGCTCACGTTCCCGCCGGGCGGCGGCAATCTCGGTCCGGCCGACATCGCGATCGGCTTCAAGCCGCCGCGCGGCGTCGGGCTCAGTCTCGATGCCGGCGTCATCAAGGGCGGCGGCTACCTCTTCCTCGACTTCGACCGCGAAGAGTACGCGGGCGCGCTCGAGCTCGTGTTCAGCGAGTGGATCGCGCTGAAGGCGATCGGGCTGATCACGACGCGCATGCCCGACGGCTCCAAGGGATTCTCCCTCCTGATCATCATCACGGTCGAGTTCGGCACCGGCTTCCAGCTCGGCTTCGGCTTCACGCTCATCGGCGTCGGCGGTATCCTCGGACTGAACCGCGTCGTCGCGATCCAGGCGCTCAGCACCGGCGTACGCACCGGCGCCATCGAGAGCGTGATGTTCCCCGAGGATGTCATCGCGAACGCGCCCCGCATCATCAGCGACCTGCGCCAGTTCTTCCCGCCGCAGCAGAGCATCTTCCTCGTCGGGCCCATGGCGAAGCTCGGCTGGGGCACGCCCACACTCATTACCGGGCAGCTCGGCGTCATCCTCGAGTTCCCGAGCGTCAACATCACGATCCTCGGTGTCATCAAGGTCGTGCTGCCCGACGAGAAGGCGGACATCCTGCGGCTTCAGGTCAACTTCATCGGCCGCTTCGAGCCCGCGAACGGATTGCTCTGGTTCTACGCCGAGCTGTACGACTCACGCGTCCTCTTCATCACGCTCGAGGGCGGGTTCGGCCTGCTCATCAGCTGGGGTGACAATGCCAATTTCGTCGTCACTGCCGGCGGCTTCCATCCGCGCTACCAGCCGCCGCCCCTGCCATTTCCCGAACCGCCCCGCATCGCTGTCAACATCCTGAACGAGTCGTTCGCGCGCATCAGGATCGAGGCCTACTTCGCCGTCACATCGAACTCCGTGCAGTTCGGTGCCCGCGTCGAGCTGTTCTTCGGCGTGAGCGACTTCAACATCGATGGGCACCTCGCCTTCGATGTGCTGTTCCAGTTCAACCCGTTCTTCTTCAGCTTCGCGCTGTCCGTCAGCCTGTCGGTCAAGGTGTTCGGCATCGGCCTGTTCAGTGTCGGCTTCAAGGGCCTGCTCGAGGGTCCGACACCGTGGCACATCGAGGGCAAGGGAAAGATCAGTCTGCTCTTCTTCAGCATCTCCGTGCCGTTCAAGCACACGTGGGGCGACAACCAGGACACGAAGCTCGAACCGATCGAGGTGTTCCCGCTGCTGGAGGCGGAGCTCGTTGCGCTGACCAACTGGGAGGCCAGGATCCCGGCCGGCAGCAGACTGTACGTATCGCTGCGCAAGCTGGAGGATGCGGAGACGGATCGGCTGGTGCTCCACCCGATCGGCCGGCTGCGCATCAGCCAGCGCAAGGTCCCGATCAACTTCAGGCTGGAGAAGGTCGGCAGCAAGCGTCCTGCGGATGTGAATCGGCTCGCGGTCGCCGCCGCGCTGCCCGGCGCGGGCACACTGTCCGTCACGACCGTGCAGGACCCGTTCGCGATCGGCCAGTACAAGGATCTCGGTGGTGCTGCGCAGCTCTCGAGTCCTGCGTTCGAGCCGCTCGACAGTGGTGTCGAGATCGGCGTTGCAGGAGCGCCCATGAAGTCCAGTCGTGCGGTGCGGCGCGTGATCCGGTACGAGTCGATCATCATCGACAACAACTTCAAGCGTCACGTGAAGCGGTTCTACGGCTTCTTCGCGCACGGCTATGCGGTGCTTCAGGAGTTCCTGTTCACGCACCAGCTCAGGGGCAATGCGGCGTCGAAATCCGAGCTCTCGATGGAGTACCGGAAGCGGATGCAGCCGTTCGAGGAAGTGATCGAGGTGCTGCCGAACCTGTACTCCGTCGTGTCAACGGTCGACAACCAGCCGGTGGATGCGACCGCGACGGCGTTCACGAGCCAGGCCCAGGCGCAGGCGCACCTGGAGCAGCAGATCCGCGCCGGCGCTGCGCCGGCCGGCGGTATCCACGTCGTGCCGAACTCCGACCTGAACCTCGCCGCATGACATGACCGAGATTGCGAATTACACGTTCCTGCCCTGGCTGCGCGAGGGGATCGCGAACGAGATCAGCGGCCAGTCCGGTGCGCGCGCCACGATCACCGTGAACCTGGATCTCAGCGGAGAGACGCTGGATGGCGGCTCCGCGACGCGCCCCACGATCACGCAGAACATCGAGATCTACGGTCCGGGTGATGTCGTCGGCATTGATCCGTCGGCGGTGATCAGGGTCGAGCCGCACAACTGGATCACGAACTTCGAGTCGAACTACCTCGCCTGCATCGAGTTCTACGACGAGGCGCTACCGTGGCGGTACTCGCCGATGACGCCGGCCGGACACAGGCTGTATCCGTGGATCACCCTGGTCGTGCTGAAGGAAGGCGAGTTCACGGACGGCAAGAACATCAGGAACCGACCGCTGCCGTACATCAATCTGGAGGCGGGTGCGAAGCTGCCTCCATCGGATCAGCTGTGGGCGTGGTCGCACGTGCATGTGAACAAGAACGTCATCGGCAGCGCGTTCGCGACCAGCGACGCGGCCGAGATCGAAGCGAAGCTGAAGACCACACTCTCGACGAATCCGGACCTCGCGTACTCGCGGATCCTCTGTCCGCGCCGGCTGGAGCCGGACACGGCATATCACGCGTTCGTCGTGCCGGCCTTCGAGACGGGTCTGCGTGCGGGCATCGGCGAGGATCCGGCAGGTGCGGCGGCGCCCGATGCGTTCGCCTGGACCGACGCCGTGCGGCCGCCCGCACTGCCGTACTACTACCGCTGGTACTTCCGGACGGGCGTGACGGGCGATTTCGAGTATCTCGTGCGTCTGCTCGAGCCGCAGCCGATCGACAGCCGCGTCGGGATCCGCGACATGGATGTGCAGGACCCGGGCGCGAACATCCGCGGCATCATCGATGATCCCGCCGCGCCGCCGGAAGAGAAGCTCGGTGGCATCCTGAAGCTGGGCGGTGCGCTGCGCATTCCCGATGCGTACTACAACGAGGAGGAGCTGGCGGTCGTCGAGAAGTACCGCCAGTGGTTTGCGCTTGCCGGCTACCCGCATCCGTTCCAGCAGGATGTCGCTGCATTCATCAATCTGTCGGACACCTATCAGGAGAAGGCGGCGGCGGACGCGAACAGCCAGGCGGCGATCACGGAGAAGGAGCCGGCGGACGATCCCGGCACGGAGTACGACATCGGGCAGAATCCCGACCCGCTCATCACCGCACCATTGTACGGTCAGTGGCACGCGCTCACGCAGCGTCTGCTGAAGGACCGTGCTGGCAGCGATCTGGATCCGAACGACAACTGGGTGCACGAGCTGAATCTCGACCCGCAGTGGCGTGTTCCGGCCGGCTTCGGCACGAAGATCGTGCAGGAGAACCAGGAGCAGTACATGAAGGCGGCGTGGGAGCAGATCGGCCAGGTGCTCGAATCGAACCGCCGCATCCGCGCCGGGCAGCTTGCGCGGGAGACCAGCTGGGTGTGGTACGATCAGCACCTCCGGCCGGTCAGGACGCGCCAGACGGGACAGTGGCTCACGGTCTCCGCACCGCTGCACGCCCGCGTCATCAATCAGGGAGTGACGGTCTCCCATCACGTCGAGCGCAGCATCGTTCCGCGCACCGTGCTCACGGCGCCCGTCCGCAAGCTGATGCGTCCGCGCGGACGACTCGCGCAGCGCCTGCCGTTCAGCGAAAGAGCGACACCCGACAATCTCATCGCACGCCTGAACACCGGTGAGGTGAGTCCGGCGCCGCCGCGCGGGGTGCCGGAAGTGAACACGGTACGGGGCATGGCGGAGGCGCTCATGCCGGACGACCTGCCCGGGTTCCTGATCGATCTGCTGCGGCGGCAGCGCTGGTTGCGGTGGCTGCCGCTCGTGCTCGCGCTGATCATCGTCCTGCTTCTGGTCCTGCTGGCACCGGGTGCGCTCGTCATCGCTGCGGGTGTCGCAGCCATCGGTGGTCTGATCTACCTGCACCGGCGCCTGAACGCGGCCGCGCAGACGATCGCCGTTGCCGAGTCCGTGCTGGAGGAGAATCAGACGCCGGAAGCGGTCGACGCGCTACCGCAGAGTCCGGACTTCCGCATCTCGACGCGCGCGGAGGGATTCAGCCCGTCCATCGGCACCGGCCCCGACAGCCCGGAGGCCCTGCGCTTCAAGCAGGCGCTCCGGAACGTCAACCTGATGCTGCGGGAATCGGCGCGTGAAGGCGCGCAGCCGGTACGGCCGGTACTCGACCTGGCTGCGGTTGGCGCGGCGGTGTTCACTCGCCTCGATCCGCGCGTGACCGTGCCCGCCTGGGTGCGCGGCGGCCTGCGCATCCCGTCGCGCATCCGCGATCAGCTGACCGACGACTTCGTGGAGGCGATGGCCTACCCCGTCATCGACGGGCCGATGTACAAGCCGCTCGCCGCGCATTCGGCAGAGCTGTTCCTGCCCAACATCAACTTCATTGCGGAGAACAGCATCTCGCTGCTCGAGACGAATCAGAAGTTCATCGAGTCGTACATGGTCGGCCTGAACCACGAGTTCGCCCGGGAACTGCTGTGGCGCGAGTACCCGACGGATCAGCGAGGCAGCACGTTCCGTCAGTTCTGGGAAACACAGGGCTATCACGATGACGGCGACCTGAGTCCGGAGGAGCTGAAGGAGAAGCTCAGGGACATTCCGCCGATCCACCGGTGGCGGAAGCGGTCGAAGCTCGGTGATCACGACCATCGCGAGCAGCCCGGCGAGAAGGAGGAGGAGGTCGTGCTGGTCATCCGGGGCGAGCTGCTGAAGCGCTACCCGAACGCGATCATCTATGCGCACCGCGCCGTATGGCGCGATGACACGGGTGAAGGCGAGCCGGTGCTCGATGTCGACAGCGGGCAGACGATCGATCCGGCGAAGGAGCGTGACCTGCGCCCGCTCATGCCGGCCGAGGAAGCGAATCCGCCACGCACGATCATCAAGACGCCGCTGTACGAGGCGAAGGTCGAACCGGATATCTACTTCTTCGGGTTCGATCTGACCGTGTGCGAGGCACAGGGTGGCACGGGCGACCCCGACATGCCGGTGGAGGCGCGCTGTGTCCAGGAGGGGATCGAGTGGCACGACCCCGGCTGGTTCTTCGTCATCAAGGAGCGTCCCGGCGAGATCAGCATGGGTCTGGACATCCCCGACGAGGACGTCACGGTCGAGGATGTGAAGGTGTGGAACGACCTCAGCTGGACTCACGTCACGCCACCCGTCTCGGAGGGCGACTTCCTCCAGGTCAGCGGCGCGACACAGAGCATCGCGCTCCAGCCGCTCGACCTGCCGGCCGAGCAGGAGAAGTCGGAGCAGAAGGGGGAGGACGAGTCGGTGCAGTGGAGCAAGGACATGAGCGCGGCCGATCTGGCGTACGTGCTCTACCAGGTCCCGGTGCTCGTGGCGGTGCACGCATCGGAGATGCTGCCCAGGGAGTAGCGACATGGCAACATTCGAGGAGTTGCAGGCGGCGCTGGCGTCCGCACGCCGCGAGCGCGAGAGTGCCGGCCAGTCCACGGCGGGCGCGACGGAACGCGTGCGCCGCGTCGAGCGCGAGAAGCAGCAGGCGCTGCGGACGACCGTTCGAGACAGCCGCGCATGGCAGCAGCTGCTGCGGCGCGAGGCGGAGCAGAAGCAGCGGCTGGCGGGTGCACGCGCGAGACTCGAATCGGTCGCAGCCGACGAGATCGGGATCGTCCGCGAGTTCGAGTCGTTCTCCGACCCGCGCAGCAATCTCGGCCGCCTCGCCGACGACGTGCCCATCCTGCTGTTCCCCGTCCGGCTCGAGACGCGCTTCAGCACGGCGCAGCGTGCGGACGGTCCCGCGCGGCAGCAGCTCTGGGTGCGCATCTTCCCCGACGACTGCTCGATCGATTCGTTCGATGAGACGCTGTCCGAGACGGAGGTCGTGCGTGCCCGCAACTACTGGATCAACCGGTGGAAGACGGGCACGGCAGGCAGCGACGACGTGAAGGACTGGGTACGCGAGCAGGACCGTGGCACGTGGCGCGAGCTGATGGGCAGCTTCAATCCGGGACGGGCTCACTGGATCCGCGAGAACCACGCTCCGATCAATGCCGGCGACATGCCGGTGCGCAACCAGGAGAACGAGCGGGTCCTCGTCATCCCGACGACCGCTCCGCCCGAACCGGCGACGAGGGATGCGCTCGAGGACTACTGGACGGCAGTGTTCCTCGCGAACGGCGAGTCGGAAGTGGTCGTCGAGGCGTTCGGCGAACTGCGCAATACGCTCGTCATCGGCAATGAGGACGCCGCGGACCTCGTGCAGCGATACCGGCCGGACGGCTTCAGTACCGAGCGCCAGCCGGAGCCGGTGCCGGCGGTGCAGGTCGTCTTCATTGTCTTCCCGGCCGCTGACGAGGTCGACACGAAGCTGACCGCGTGGTCGCGTGCGTCGCGCGTGGCCACGCTCCCCGAGCGGTTCGTGTTGCTCGGATTCCAGAAGGACAGGACCCTGCCGGTGATCGACGAGATCGGCGCGCTGATTCCGCCGGAACTGGTCGTGGGGCCCGACCCGGCCCTGGACATCGAGGCCGAGCTGAGGGCGGTTCACGGCGACGCGTTCGATTCGTTCACGGACGATGAGAAGGCGGAGCGGTACGTCGAGTATCTCGCCGCTCGGTCCGAGACGAAGTGGCTGTTCGATTTCGATGAGGCGGTGCGCGTCGGCATGGGTTTTCGTGTCGACATCTCGCAGGACCTCCACGACAGCGGCATCGATCGGCTCTTCGTGCTCGGCGTGAAACTCGGCGCCTCGGCGGACGGCGGCCAGGCGCTGCTGGAGCAGCTGCTCCGCCACCACCATTTCGGGGAGAGCGGCCTCTCCATCCTGCCCCAGGGCACGCCGACGAACAACACGGAGGCCGGCAGATCCGGCTACTCCGACGAGGAGGACCCGGACCAGGCATACGACAATTACCATCCGGATACGCCTCCGGACGATCCCGACGATGACAGGCTGAAGCGTGATGGCCGCTGGCTCGCCGAGATGCTGGGTATCGACACGGCAGCGCTCGATCTCGTGTCGGGATACCACCTCACGGATCAACGTGAGGCGCGGGCGATGAACACCGCTCTGTGGAACGGAACGCTCGGCTATTTCATGGAGAGCATGCTGACGCCGGTGTTCACCGATGCACAGCGCCAGTTCGTGCGCTGGTTCCTGATCCGGCACGTGAGCGGTCGCGGCAGACTGCCCGCACTCCGCATCGGCGACCAGCCCTATGGCATTCTGCCGGCCAGCAGCCTGCGAACGATGCGCTGGTTCGATCGTGGCGCGGGCCGCGACGTCGAGCGCCTGCCCACGCCGTACCTCGGCGCGCTGCGACCGCTGCACACCGTGTTGCAGCAGATCCGCGAGGACTGGATGGCACTCGTGCCGCAGGTGGCGCACGTCGGGAAGACCGGTCCCAACGTCGATGCGCACCAGCTGATGCTCCAGGCGCTCGCGCTGCACCCGAACTCCGTCGAGTTCGACCAACGGTACGCGGAGAGCTTCGAGCACCATTACAACTGGCTGTCGGCCAAGGGTAGGCCGGAGCTGATCGAGAAGTTTGCGCTCGGCTACCGCACCGAGGGACTGAAGCTCCTCGCCCGTCTCGGCTACGACCACGATGCGGTACTGGACCCGGAGATCCCCATCCTCGAGAAGTTCTTCCTGACCGCGGAGAACGAGATCACCAAGCCGCTCATCGACGATCGCGAGCTGTCGGAGTCTGATCCGATCCGGTCCTACACGGATGCAGATCGCAACTACATCGAGTGGCTGATCGAGCATGCGCGTACCGATCACCGCGTCATCCGGGACCAGAAGGGATTCACGGACAACAGGCCGCCATACGCCCTGCTCTACGACATGCTGCGGCACGCCGTGAACCTCCAGTTCGCCGGTACCGTGCTCGAGCTGTATCGCGCAGCCGGGATCCTGAACGAATCGCATCTCGGCGTGCTCCGGCAGGACGCGGCGTTCATCGGCGTGCAGGCGCAGCCGACGCGTGTCGAGAGCAAGTGGGACCTGATCTACCAGTCCGACGTGCGCGTAGCGGACAGCGGTACGCTGCTGGTGGATCACGTCTCCGACCTCGCCCGGAGCAACGTCGTGAATTCGCAGACCGCGAGCCTGCACGAGATGCTCGATGCGCTGGAGCTGCTGAAGCACGTGCCGACCGCCCGGCTGGAGCGCGCATTCGTCGAGCATCTCGACCTCTGCACGTACCGCCTGGACGCATGGCTGCTCGGCCTGATCGACGCCGAGCTGTACACGCTGCGCTACCTGCGCCCGCACGACGGCCACGGTCCGCGACGCGGTATCTACCTCGGGGCGTTCGGGTGGGTGGAAAACCTGAAGCCGGACGATCGTACGCTCACGCCCGCACCGCTACCGCCGGACCTGCGGCAGATCTTCGACCCGGACGGGACCCGGCGGCCAGTGGTCGACAGCGCGAACGCCGGCTACGTCCACGCACCATCGATCAATCACGCGCTCACGGCGGCCGTGCTGAGGAACGCGTACATCTCGCGCGCATCGGCCGCAGCGGCGGAGCCGTACAAGGTGAACCTCTCGTCAGAACGCGTGCGGAATGCGCTCGCGATCATCGAGGGCATGCAGCAGGGCCAGAGTCTCGGTGCTCTGCTCGGCTACCGGCTCGAGCGCGGGCTGCACGACCACACGGCGGAAGAGCTGGACATCTACATCTACGAGCTGCGGAAGCTGTTCCCGCTCGTGTCGAACCACCTGAAGTCGACGCAGGTGAAGACCGGCAGAGCGGCGCCTACACCGGAGGATGCGGAACGCAACCAGGAAGAGGAGGAGGCGCTTACAGGCGACGCGGCCGTGGCGCGGATCGAGGCCCGCAACGTCGTGGACGGCGTGGCCCTGCTCGATCACATCCGCAAGACGGATCAGGAAACGTATCCGTTCGGTTTTCCGATCGGCGCTGGTCCGGACAGTCTTCGCGACGCGACTCCCGGTGAGCGGACGGCCATCAACGCCGAGATCCGCCGTCTGATGGACGTGCGCGATGCGGTCGCCGATCTGGCGATGGCGGAAAGCGTGCATCAGGTCGTGCAGGGCAACTACGAGCGCGCGGCGGGGGCGCTGGATGCGTACAGCAAGGGCCAGTATCCGCAGCTCCCGGATGTCATCCGCTCGCCCGGCAGCGGCGTGAGTCTCACTCACCGCGTCGGCATCCACCTTCCTGCCGGAGCCGTGCCGGGCGCCGGGGCGTCGCCGCGCGCGCGAGTCGAGCCGGCCATCGACCACTGGCTGGCCGATCTCCTGCCGGCCGATCGGACGAAGGTCGCGTGCGTCGTGGAGTACAGCGTCCCCGCGTACGATCCTGACGTACTGCCGGCCGTCGTCTCGAAGACCGTTACCATGGAGGACCTCGGGCTCTCGCCGATCGACTTGCTGTATCTGCTCAACATTGAGACGGACAAGGCACTCACCGCGCTCGATGACTACGTGCTCCGGTTCGCTCACGATGATGACGAGCCACCGGCCGACAGCGAACTGACGATCCGGTACGCTCACTCGTTCGATCCGGCGACCGGCATCCTGTCGTTCTTCGAGCTGATGCCGCTGATCGACAGCCTGCGCACGCTCGTGCTCTCGTCGCGCGCACTGCTGCCGGCGGACATGATGCTTCCGAACGAGGGTCGGCAGGAGCAGAACGCGGCCGCGTCGATCGATCCGGCACGCCTCACGGCGGCCCGCCAGGACCTGCTCGACCTGCTCGACGACATCGAGGATGATGTCATCGATCCGCTCGACCCGCTCATCGATGATGAGCACTTCGATATCACGCTCGGCAACCGGGCGGCGCTGATCGCGCAGGCGC
>CAYODZ010000104.1:0-11714 GCA_964402835.1 uncultured Gammaproteobacteria bacterium
CGCCTGGACGTGGGCGCGCGCGAAGGGGAGCGCTGGATCGGCTTCGTTTACCTGCTGCTCGACCACCGCGCCGCCTTCTACGCTTCGGCGTGCAATCGTCCGGGTGTCCCGCGCGAGCGTCCCGTGGGTCATGCGCTCATATGGGAGGCGATGCTTCGCTGCCGCGAACTGGGCGTCGAGCTCCTCGAGATGGGGCTGCAAACCCACGCATCGCCGGGCGCCCCCGCTGTGCCGGAGAAGCTCGTTTCGATATCGCTCTTCAAGCGCGGGTTCGGCGGATTCCCGATGCCGCGTTACCAGGCCCGCCTCGATATTGCCGCGGAGGCCGGCGCGGCATGAGCACATTCCTCTGGCCCGTAGGCGCGTACCGCTTTCATGCGCTGCCGCGAACCGCCGCGGCGAGCCCCGGCGCGGTCGAAGCCGCACTCATCGCGTTGTTTCCGGGGACGGGTCACGCGGTGGCGGTTTCGAGCGGCCGCGCGGGCCTGGCGCTCGCCCTCGCAGCGATCGGGCTCACGCGCCCCGACCTGGTCGAGGTGCCGCCCTATGCGAGCCACTGCGTGCTCGACGCGGTGTCCCGCATCGCGACACCGCTTGCTTCCGGAGCGCAAGGCGTGCGAGCTGCCAGCGTGATCTACCATCAATGGGGGTACGTCCAGGCGCGCACGCTCGGCACTGCCGAGATCATCGAAGATGCATGCGATAGCCTGTGCCGCCCGGGAACGGCGTTGTTTCCGCTTCGCGGCCGTTTCGAGCTCTGGTCGCTGCCCAAGATCCTCGGATGCGCGAGCGGCGGGGTCGTGTGGTGCCGCCGCGGTGAGGATGCGCAAGCGTTGCGCCGTTTGAGGGACTCCCGGCGCGCCGGTTCGCAAATGCAGTTCGTCTTGCGGCTGCTCGGCCGGCGGTTTCCGGCTCTTCTCGACTATTGGGCAGGACGCGAGGCGCTGTGCGGCTACCTGATCCGGCCTGCCGCCGCGGATGTGCTCGACGCGTTTTCGCGCTGGTCGGAGCTCGCGGCGGAACGCGAGGCGCGCTTCGCCATGTTCGAACCTTACCTGCCCGCGTGGCTGCCGCGCTCGAACGAGCGCCTGCCGTGCGTGGTGCCGATCGCCTACGAGCCACGCCTCGAAGCGGCGCTGCACGGCGTCGGCATACGGATCGGGCGGCGTCATCTGGAGCGCATTCACGTCGACGGCAGTCTCGAGCTCGCGCCGGTGCTGCCTGTTCCGATCCATCAGGGCGCGTCCCAGCCGCTTCTCGAGCAAGCCGCCGGTGTGCTCGAGAAGTACGTCATTTCCGCGCCAGGCGGGAATCCAGAACATTTCGCTTTTACCGCCCCTGGATCCCCGCCTGCGCGGGGATGACGTAGAGAAGGCGAGCCATGTCCAAGCTCCTGATCGCGCCCGCCGCCTCCGCCGCGGAAGTCGACGAGGCGTTGCGCCTGGCGTGCGAGGTGTTTTCCGCGCGGAGCGCCGCAGCGGACTACCCGGCGTACAAGGCGATGCTGTGGCGTGAAGACCCCGCCTTCGCCGAATCCAACATCATCGTCGGCCGCAACGCGGCGGGTGAGCTCGCCGGCGTCGTACGCATCGTTCCGCGCCGATTGCACCGGGTCGACCAGGCGATGCGCGTCGCAGGCATCAGCAGCGTGTGCGTGAATCCGGCGCTGCGCGGCCGCGGCTATTCGGTCGCGATCATGGAGCACGCGCTCGAGCGCTGTCGGGCCCTCGGATACGATCTCGGCCTCCTCATCGCGCGCCGGGCGGCCGACCGCTATTACACCCAGTTCGGCTTCTGGGGTATTTCCTCGTACAGCAGGGTTTCCATCGCCGTGAAGGACCGACAGCCGCACAGCGCAGCTTCGGCGCTCGAGTTTCCGCCCGCAAATGCCGATTGGATCGACTGCTATCGGCGCGCTTACGCCGAAAGCTATGCGGACACCTTCGGCTGGTTCGAGCGCAGCGGCGCTGACTGGGCTTTCCTTCTGCAGCGCCTGAGCCTGCTGCCGGGCGCAGGCGTCCGCAGCATCACGCTCGACGGCAAGCCGGCCGGATATTTCGTCTCGGGCAGCGGGGCGATTCATGAGCTCGGCTTCGTCGATGAACTGGCGGCCGATCGGTTGGTCCCGGCTCTGGCAAGCTACACCGGCACTGCGGAAGGCCCGCTCGAGCTGGACCTGCCGCCCGAGCATCGCCTGTGCCGGATGCTGGCGGACTTCGACTGGAGCGCCCGGTTCCGGGAATGCAGCTACGGCGGACACATGGTGCGCATTCTGAACGTCGATCGCGCAGCCGAGATGCTGGCCGAGCGCTCGACAGTCAGGCTCGGGACTCTCGGCTGCAAGCCGCTCGACGAAGAGGTCGAAGGCGTCGCCGTCCGTTGGGACGGCGTGCGAACGCGCGTCGAGCTCTCGGGGCACGCGCGGGTGCGTCCGGGATACCAGGAAACGTGCGTGCTGCTCGGCGCGCTTTCGCTCTCGGGCGCGCGCGAGAGCCTCGCCGATCCCGCGCTGCCCTTCAATGTGAGCTTTGCCGACCAGCTCTAGGATGACCCCCCAGGGACAACTGCCGCGGGCTTACGAGGCGCTCAACAGCCTGGCGGAACGGATCGAGGCCGGGTTGGAGCGCGCGCTTCCGGATATCGACATGTACTCGAGGCGTTCGCTCGCCAAACGCACGACACAGGCGATACTGGAGAGGCTCCTCAATCCGTTCCTGCGCGAGCTCGCCGCGCGCACGGCCGCGGGCAAGGACCTGTTGCCGCCCCCACGCGGGAGGTTTCGTTGCGGGGGCTTCCGCGTCGCGCTCTCCCGCGGAGAAATCGGGGTCACCTTGCCTTTCCTGATCGGGCGGATCGGCGAATTTCTGCTGCTCTGGCTCTATGCCCTTGCGACGATGGGTTCGTGGATACTGCGCGCGCCGGCGACGGGCCGGGGTGCCGCGACGCTGGTCTATGGCGTGGGAAAGGAAAACATGGCGGACGCCGCCGGCAGCGCGCGCTTCCAGGCGTTTTGCCGGGACGGCCCGATAGGACCGCTGGCGCGCGCCGGCCGGCTCGTCGTTCAATTCGTGGGCGCTACGCCCGCAGATCGCGCCGAAGGGGGCCTCGAGTACGGGCGCTTCCCGTTGCATACGCTTTTGCTCGGCCAGCGCTTTCAGGCCGCCTGGCTGCTGCAAATGCTGCGGCAGCACTTCTCGGCGATGGGGCAGTACTTCGCAAACGTCTTGCGCGCACCGCTCCTCTGCGTGCTGGCACGCGACTATGCCGAGCAGGGTCTCGCGCTCGCGCTGAACCAGCGTACGCTCATCGAAAACGTCGTCATCACCAACTCGAACTATGCGAGACAGCCGTTGTGGATGACCGATGCGCCCGGCCGGCGGTATCGACTGCATATCGTGTGGTACTCGGTTTCCGCGAGCAACCCTCTCGTCTACCGGGACGACCCGGTCGTCGGGATTTTCCCGCTGGTGCCGTTCCTGAGAGCCGACGAACTGTGGTTGTGGACCCAAGGCCAGGCGGACTTCTATGCCCGGCTCGGTGTGGCGGGCGACGCGCACGTGGTCGGCCCCGTCCTGTGGTACTTGCCCGAGCCCGAATGCGCCGCGCACAGCGAGCGCAGGCGCAACGCATATCAGGTCGCCGTGTTCGACGTGACGCCGACGACTCCGACTTTTGCCCGAGCCTACGGTCTGCCTTACAACTACTACGATGCGCGCAACGTCGCCGCATTTATCGAGGACGTCGTTTCAGCCCAGCGCGCGGCCGAGGCGGCGCTCGGCACAGAAGTCGTCTTCGTTCTGAAGAACAAGCGGCTGCACGCGGGTATCCACGACGACGAGTACCTGTCGCTCATCCGGGACCTGAGCCGCTCGGGAGGACCGATTCGGCTGGTGCCGCCGGAAACGAATCTCTTTACGCTGATCTCCGCGTCCGACCTGGCGGTGGTGATTCCGTTTTCGTCGCCCTCCTACGTTGCGAGACATCTAGGCGCGGCCGACATCTACCACGACGCAACGGGCCTGCTAGCGTCGATCTACGAACGCACCGGAACGATCCGCTTCACTTCCGGCCGCGATGAGCTCGCTCGCGCGTTCATCGCCGCGCTCTCGAATCGCAACGCTCGCAGCGTCAGCCGTGGGAGCCTAGGCGTTTTGAACGGGACGCTCTAGGGCGAGCTTTACCCTGGGCGCCCTGGTGAGCACCTCGAGGCGCTCATGCGACAGATGCTGCTGCGGCTGCCCGACGATGAGATTGTCCGGGAGCAACGCGCCCTTCTTGTCCACGCGGTATTCGTACTGGCGGTCCTTCTTCGTCCTGAAGAATTTCCGCGACACGCGATAGTAGAGAAAGTAGAGGTCCGTGAGATACCGCACCAGAGGAGTCGGAATGTAGGTGTAACCCAGGAACCCCCTGAGATACATCCTCGCGCGCCGGACAAGCGAATGCCCGGCGAACAACTGGTGCTCCTTCCTGCGCTCCTGCTTGTCGCATTCCCACATCAGTACCTGCTGCCACGCTTTCAGGATGAAGTTCGGATAGGGCGTCAGGTTGACGTTGATACGCACCCCGGCATCCTTGTCCGATGCGTCGAGAAGGTACTGGTGCGTGTCCTTTATGATGCCGCGCTCGACGGCCCAGTCCCACGTGCGTCCCCCGGGATAGGCCGCGGCGAAGAATGCCGTCGATCGCCCGATGCGCGCCTTGCGTATCGCGTCTATCGTTTCCTTGATCGTCTCGTTCGTCTCGCCGACGTTCCCCACCATGAGCGAGCAGGCCGCGACGAGCGGCGAGTTGTCCGTGACGGTATACGCGAGCATGTTCTGCTCGCGCGTCATTCTCTTCTTCATCCGGTCGAGCATCGTCTGGCTGCCGGATTCGAATCCCCACGCGAGGTAGAAGCAGTTGCCCGTCTGGAGCTCCGCGACCATCTCCGGAGTCACGAAATCGGCGCGGGTCGACGCGCTCCAGTACACGTTCGGAAAATTCTCCTGCATCAGCTTGTTGAATTCGCGGGCGCGCGAGAGCTTGGTGATGAACATCTCCTCGCCGATCGCGAAAACGTTGATGTCGTACGTCTCGTGGAGGTGCCGGATGTGGCGGATGAGGTAGTCGTTGGAGAAAACCTTCAGCCCGACGTACTCCTGCTCGTGGACGCAGAAAGTGCAGCGGTCGGTACAGCCGAGCGTGCCCATGACGGTGGCGAAGCGGTGGTTCTCCGCCTTCCTGCCGGTCTTGTCGAGATACTTCTGAAGCTTCGCCATTTTGAGCCCGTTCACCGTCGCGTAATGCTCCATGTCGATCAGGTGATAGGCGGGCAGCGGTATTTCGTTGATGCTCTTGAAGAACTCCCGACCCGGATTGGTGACGATCGAGCCGCCCTCGAGATACGAGATTCCCGGAATCAGAGCCAGCGGCAGCCGGCCTTCCAGATGCCGGATGATCTTTTCCATGGCGATCTCGCCGTAGCCGTGCGCGACGTAATCGAGCGCCATGTGCTCGAAGCAATTTTTCTCGTTGTTGATGGAAACCTGCCCCCCCAGCACGATCGGCACGCGCGGCAACGCCTTTTTGAGATCGCGGGAGAGGGCGATGATGTAACCGTACGCGGTGATGATGCCCCCGATTCCGATCACCTGAGGATCGAAAGCCGCGACGCGCTCCACGATCGCATGGTTCGTCTCGCGCAGCGCCGCGGCGTCGACGACGTGAACCTCGTGCCCGCATTGCTCCAGATACGCGGCGATCGAAATGATGCCGGTCGGGATAATGTAATTGGGCGTGTAGACCCGCGTTGGGGTCGAAAGCAGCACTACGCGCATCGGGCGGTGGGGAAGGGACGTAAGGAGGCGATTCTAAAGCAAAGCGCCGCCGCGAAAAACCTTTATTCCGCCGTGGCTTAAGGCTCTCGAACGGTAGCTGGCCAACGCTCGGGATGGGCAGCATCGTCGTCTGAACGATCGAAGCGCGCCAGGGCGGCGAGCGCGTCGTTGCCGAGCGGGGGCCGAGCTGCCGCCGCAAGCGCCACCTCGAGCTCGGCAGGCGTGCTCACGCCCACCAGCACGACGTCCACGCCGGGCGTATCGAGGGCGTAGCGTATCGCGAGCTCGGGGAGCGACCAGCCCCATTGCGCCGCGAGCCGCTCGAGCGCATCGAGCGTTGACTCGAGCCCGGACGCGACCGCGACCGCCTGTCGCCGCCGCGCGGAGAGCAGGCCCTTGCAAAGCACGCTGCGGGCGACGATCTCCACGCGCGCGGGCTTCGTGTCGAGCATCTTCAGCACTGAAGGATTGATTACGCTGTGCTCGACCTGGATCGTCTCGCACCAGTCCTGGGCAAGGGCGAGCGCGGCGTCCCGGGTCCCGTAAGTGGTAGCCCCCGTGCGCGACACAAGACCGGACTCGCGCGCTTCGCGCAAGCGCGCGGCGAGTGCGCCGTCACAGAGCGTATCTCCGCCGGCACTGTGCAGGAGCAGCGCGTCCACGCGGGGAAGACGCAGCGCCGCGAGCGATTCGCGCAGCAGCGGCAGAGCGCCGTTCGCGCGCAGCGCGGCCGCGCTCACTTTGGTGCATACGCGGACGCCGCAGGCCTCGATGTCCGCCGCCACTTCGCCGATCACCGCCTCGGCACAGCCGTAACCGGCCGCGGTGTCGACATAGCGAATGCCCGCCGCAATCGCGTCGCGCAGCAGCGCCGCAGCCTCGACGGGATTCGCAGCGGCGCCGCCGAGGCCGTAGCCGGGCATGAACGTCGCGGTGCCGAGCCCAAGCTCGCTCATGCGAGCAGCCTCTTCATCTCATGCAGCACGTAGTCCTGGTCGGCGTCGCTCAGCCCGTAGTACAGCGGCAGGCTGAGAGCCTCCTCGTAATACCGCTCGGCGACCGGAAAGCGTGCGTGGGCATGACCGTTCGCCCGGTAATAGGGGTGGTAGTGAACGGGGATGTAATGGACCTGGCAGTAGATGCCGCGATCGCGCAGGCCGTTCATGAATGCCGCGCGTGTCGTCCGGGCACTGGTGAAGTCGATTCGCACGACATACAGGTGATGCGCGCTCGAGTCGCGGCCCTCGGGCTGGGCGGGGGCGACATGGGGAATCTCCGGGAGCAGCCGATCGTAGCGTCGGGCAAGCTCGCGACGCCGCGCGATGAACCGATCGAGCTTGCGCAGCTGCGAAAGCCCGAGCGCGCAATGGATGTCGCTCACGCGATAGTTGAATCCGAGCTCGCGCATTTCGTAATACCAGGGATTCGCGAGACCGTCGGTGTAGGCCTGCTCGGGATGAAGGTACGCGTCGTCGGCCTTGTTGATGCCGTGGCTGCGCAGGCGCAGCAGGTCTTTGAACAGCGTTTCGTCGTTCGTGGTGATCATCCCGCCTTCGCAGGTCGCGATGAGCTTCACCGGGTGGAACGAGAAAACGGTCATGTCCGAGTACGCGCAGCTGCCCACGCGCTGGCCTTCCGCATAGACGGCGCCCAGCGCGTGCGAGGCGTCCTCGATGACGACGCTCGAGTGACGCCGCGCAATATCCCGTATGGCGGGCATGTCGCAGGGCAGGCCGGCGAAGTGGACCGGCACGATCGCCTTGATACGCCCGAGCGCCGCCGCTGTGCTCGCGACCCGCGCGGGGTCGATGTTGAGGCTGGATGCATCGATATCGCAAAGCTCGACGCGGGCGCCGACGTAAGCGGCGCAGTTCGCGCTCGCGACGAACGTGTTGGGCGTCGTCAGCACCGTGTCGCCGCGGCCGATGCCGCCGGCGAGACACGCGACATGCAGCGCCGCGGTTCCGCTGCTCACCGCGACGGCGTATCGCGCTCCGACACGCTCGGCGAGCGCGGCCTCGAACTCGCCGACCTTGGGCCCCTGCGTGAGCCAGCCGTGCCTGAGCACGTCGGTCACGGCCTCGATATCGTCTTCCTCGAGGAAGTGGCGGCCATAGGGGATGTTCTTCACGCGTGCGCTATCCGCGGTCGCCCGCCGCGCTCAGCGCGGGAGCGCTGTCCTCAACGCCGGCGCGCACTCCGAGTACCAGCCGCTTGAAATCGTACGAGCTCTTCATGAGATCGCCGTACGGGCCGGTCGCGACGACGCGCCCCTGCTCGAGCATGACGATGCGGTCGCAGGCTTCCACCGTGCGCAGCCGGTGCGCGATGAGGATGATGGTCCGGCCGCGGCGCAGCGTCCGGATCGCGTCCATGACTGCGTCCTCGGTCAGCCCGTCGAGCGCGCCGGTCGCTTCGTCGAAGACCAGGATGTCGGGATCGTGGTAGAGCGCACGCGCGATCCCGAGGCGCTGGCGCTGCCCGCCGGAGAGCTGCACGCCTCTTTCTCCGACGAGCGTCGCGTATCCCTGCGGGAGCGCGTCGATGAACTCATCGGCCTGAGCGAGCCGAGCCGCCCTGCGCGCGGCCTCCGGATCGATCTCGCCGGGGGCGAGTCCGAGGCCGATGTTCTCGAGCACCGATGCGTTGGCGAGGAACACGTGCTGCGCGACGTACCCGACGCGGCGGTGCCAGCCACGGATCGCCGGTCCGACGAGGGGAACGCCGTCCACCGTGATGCGCCCGGCCGTGGGCTGGTGCACGCCGAGGATCAAGTCCGCGAGCGTGGACTTGCCCGAGCCGGTGCGGCCCACCAGGCCTATGCTTTCGTTCGCGCGCACCTCGAGATCGACCTCGTGCAGCGCCGGCAGCTCGCGTCCCTCGTAGACGAAGCTCACGCGCTCGAGCCGCAGCCTGTCGGTGAAGGCGATCGCTCGCGGCGCCTCACGCCCACGCTCGTCATCGCGGGCTCCCGCGACCACGCGAAGGAAATCCCCGTGGACCTCGCGCAGCATGGGCATGTAGAAGCGCACGTTCGCGGCGGAAGCGAATGCCTGTTGCAGCGCAGGCAATAGGCGCATCCCGGCGAATGCGTAGAGCGCGAGGACCGGCAGCACGCTGTGGGCAGTGGCCTGCGCGCCGGCGACGAGCAGCAGAGTCGCGAGCAGGATTCCGCCGAACGCGACCGCTTCGAGTATGTAGCGCGGCAGGTGCGCGACGACGCGCGTGGAAGCTTCGGCTGCAGCCGAGCCGAACGTCGCGGTCGCGAACCGCTCGATGGCGTGATCCTCGCGGCCGAGTATCTGCAACTCCTTCACCGCACCCAGACCTTCGTGGCAGATCCGCTGTCGCAGCAGGTTGTTCTCGTTGAACTCGAAACCCCAGCGGCGCTGGCGCGCGCGGATCGTGCGGAAGAGCGCGGTATACGCGCAACCCAGCACGAGCGCCACCACGATCGCGACCATCGGATCGTGCAGGAGCAGAAGGCCGAGCATGCCGATCGCGATCAGGCACCGCGAAGCGGCGAAGAGGAGCGGCGTCATGACCCCCATGACGCTCAGACGCACGTCGTTCACGACCACCTTCGCGAGCGAGGCGGTGTCGCGGTGCACGTGAAAGCGGTAGGGCTGTCGCAGATAGCCGGCGAAGAGCGCCGAGGAGAGCCGCGTCGCCGTTCTCGCGGCGAACCGCTCCTGCAGCAGGATGTTGAGCGCGCCGGCTGCGTTGCCGATGGTCACCATCGCCACCGTGACCCCGCCCATGAAGAGCAGCGCCTCCCTGCCCGATTCCATTCCGACCGCGCTCGCGACCGTCTGGAGCAGCGGATAGCGCTCGGTCGCCGCAGGATCGAGCACGAGCGCCATGAAAGGCAGGATGGAGGCGACGCCGAGCGTCTCGAAGACCGCTGCCGTCAAACCCATGGCGAGGACACCGGCCAGCAGCCAGCGCTCCCGGTCGGGAAAAAGGTCGGTGAGGATGCGCGAAGCGCGATACTCGCTCATGATCGGGCTCTGGTTGGCCGCGTGCGCCACCCCATACGGCGGCGCCGCGACGCCAGCGCGTCGTGACTCGCGCGTTTCCAATCAGCGCCCGCAGCGGCCTGCGATGTTACCCGAAGAGGCCTTCACGGTAAAGTTGGCGCGCATAGAATTCTTAATGAATTGAAGGACTTTCGAATCGACGAGGCCGGCAGCGAGCCGCGCGGCCAGGCGCCGGAAAGCCTCTGCCGCGGGCGGGAGGCGATCGCCTCGCTGGCGCGCGCGGTCGCGGCCGACGATGCCGGCGCCTCCTCCCACTGGCGCGCGATGCACGAGACGTTTCGGCTCGCCGACGGGCAAGTCACAGGAGCGCGCGGCTTCGGGACCTATTCGCCGCGCTCGCGGCGAATCGAGGCCCTCGCGCACCGGGTGCTGCAGCGACCGTGGCGCCGCCTCGGGACGGCTTATCCCGCGTTCGACCGCATCGACAGCCAGGCCGGCTCCCTCGCAGCGCGCCAAGGCCGCATCTACGATCTGGACATGCTGCGCCAGGCACTCACCCTCGCCTATCTGGAGGCGCGGGTCCCGCAGACGCTCGAGGGCAGGCGGACGCTCCTCGTGATCGGCGACGGCTACGGTACGTTCGCTGCGCTCGCGCTCGCTTCATTCCCGCGTCTCAGGGTCGTGACGATCAATCTCGTGAAGAGCCTCATCGTCGACCTTCAATTCATCGCGCGCGGCGTGCCCGACGCGCATATCGGTCTCGCCACCGATCGCGAAGGCCTTCGCGCGGCGCTCGCCGGCGACACGCTGCGCGTGATCGCCCTCAAGGCGGAAGACTGCGCACTCCTTACCGAAGTACCCGCCTCGCTCGCAGTCAACATCGCGTCCATGCAGGAGATGGATCCGCCGACGATCGCACGCTATTTCGCAGCGCTGCGATCGATGAGCGCGGGCGTCACCTTCTATTGCTGCAATCGCGAGCGCAAAACGCTGCCCGACGCAACAGTGGTCGCTTTCGCGGCGTATCCCTGGCAGCGCGAGGACAGCGTCCTGGACGACGGATTGTGCCCGTGGCACCAGCGCTACTACTCGGCACGACCGCCTTTCGTGCATTCATTCGACGGTCCGCTCCGGCACCGGCTGGCCGTGCTGGCGCGAGGCTAGAACGTGGGCACACCGCGCATGCTGCTCGTCGCCGCCGACGGCGGCCCGGCCCGCGCGCTGGAACCGCTTGCTCCGCTGGTCGGCTCCACGCTGGAGGACATCCGGCCAGACGAAGCCGTGAACATCGGCTACTGGCTCCGGCGGATCGATGCAACTGCTCCCGGACTCGTCGTCGTCGGCACCTCCGACAGCGCCCGCGGTCGCCGCGTCGAAAGCGCTGCGCGCCGCGCCGCGTGCAACGCGCGCATCCCCGTGGCCGCGATAGAAGATTTCCCCGGCAATTACTATGACGTCGAGGACGGCGAGCCGGCGCTCGTCCTGGTCGAGAGCGCCGCAGCGCGCGCCTTGTGCCGCGAAAGAATCGGCGGCCGCCCGCAGCGTGTGGAAGTCGCGATTCCTGCGCGCTACGACTCGCATCGCGCGCAGCTCGCCGAAGCTCGACGCCGGACCGCGCAATGCTGGTCTGCCCGGACGACGCGACGCGTGCTGTGGGCCGGGCAGCCGGAAACAGAAGACAGCGTGCGCACGCTCGAGGCCCTGCTCCCCGCGCTGCGCGAGCACGCCGTCGAGCTTCTCTTCAAAGCGCATCCGCGCGACCCCGGATACGCCGGCGGCGCCTACCGCGCGTTGCTGAAAGGCTCACGCGTTGCCGTATGCGACCTGACGAACGCGACGGCCGAGCACGCGCTCGCCCACGCGCCACGGCTCATCGTCACCCAGTTCTCGTCGATCGCAATCGAAGGCGGCTTTT
>CAYODZ010000105.1:0-6183 GCA_964402835.1 uncultured Gammaproteobacteria bacterium
GCAGGCCTTCCTGATGGAGCGCACGCATCAGGCGAAATTCACGGAACGCACGCGTACGCTCGATTCCGGTCCAGAGGTATGCATTGCGGATCAAGTACCGGACCATGCCGCCGCGGCGGTAGGGTCGAAGCGCGGCCACGACGTCGTTCACGCGTACGCGCCACGCGCCGCCGCGGCCAGCGCCGACAATCGGCTCGGGCGCCTCGGCCTCGCGGTGATCGAACGGGATGTCGTCAGGATGCGCGATGCGCTCCGCGTCGTACAGGATGTAGCAGTTATCGTCGCGGATGATGCCGGGATTCAAAAGCGCGCGCTCAGTCCTTGAGAAAATATTCGGCGCCGCAATACATGCATTTCGCGGTACCGGTCACCGAGATGGGCAGGTACACGCGCGGGTGGGAGTTCCACAGCGTCGCGTCCGGCATGGGGCAATGCAGCGGGAGGTCGGCGCGCGTGACTTCGTACCGGCGCTGGCTGTTCGGTGTGGTCTTTTCCGCGGATTTCATGGCGTGATTATAGCGCCGAACCGCTCGTGCCACAGCGCCTGCACGAACGCGCGCTCGTCCGCGAACTCCGAGTCCGGCACCCGGGCCGGCTCACCTTTTAGCCCCAGCCGATGGACGCGTTCGCGCAACGCGCGGTACGCGTCCGCAAGGCGTCGGCCGGTCTCGCCACCTAGCACGCCCGACTCGACCAGCGCGTCGAGTTGGCGGATATTGTCCGGCCACGCGACGAGCGACGGATGGTCCGCGGCGTTCGCGAGTACCAGGTATTGCACCAAGAATTCGATGTCCGCGATGCCACCAACATCCTGCTTCAGGTCGAACAGACCCGCGCGCGCGGCACCCAGTTCGGCGCGCATCCGCGCGCGCATGGCCGAAACCTCGTCTCGCAGCGCCGCCGCATCACGAGGCCGCGTCAGCACGTCGCGCCGCACTCGCAGGAAGGCGTCGCCGAGTTCCGCGCTACCGGCGACGGGTCGGGCGCGCAGCAATGCCTGATGCTCCCAGGTCCACGCTTCCGAGCTCTGGTAGGACTCGAACGCCGCCATGGTCGAGACGAGTAATCCGCTCGCGCCACTGGGTCGCAACCGCGTATCAACCTCGTACAGTGGTCCGGCCGCTGTCGCCGTCGACAGCAAATGCACGATGCGCTGCGCGAGGCGCGCAAACAACATCGTGTCTTCCGCTGCGTCGTGCAGGAATACGAGATCGAGGTCGGAGCCGTACGCGAGCTCGAGGCCCCCAAGCTTGCCGTAAGCGATTACGACGAACTCACCCTGCGGCGCGCCGTGCTTCGAGGCGAGTTGTGCCTGCGCGAGTGCGAGCGCATGGCCGATGATGAGTTCGGCGACATCGGTCAGCCGGTCGGACACCTTCATCAGCGGCAGCATGCCGGTCAGATCCGTGACCGCGATGCGCAGCACGGCCCCATGGTAGAACGCCCGCAGCGCATCCATCTGCCGCTCGAGATCGTCGGCCGGCAGCCCGAACAACATCTGACGAAGATCGTCGGCCAACGAATCACGCGTTGGCGGGTCGGTAAAAATTCTTGGGTCCAGCAGCTCATCGAGCAGCAACGGTGTCCGTGCAACACGGTCCGCCACCAGCGAACTTGCGCTGCACAAACGCGCTAAATGCTTCAACGCATTCGGGCTCTCGACCATCAGCGCGAGGTAGCTGATACGTCGATCGATGGCCTCAATCACCTTTAGAAGGCGGTAAAGCGTTTCGTCGGGGTTAGTCTGCGCCGCCGCCGCGTCGAGTGCAGCCGGAATCAACTGGTCGAGGCGTGTTCGGCCGGCATCGCCAATTGCGCGCCAATACGCGCCACGACGCATTTCCAGCAGCCGCGCGGCAACGCGCGGTGCGTCGCCGAATCCCATCGCTGTCAGTGCCGTTGCGGTCGCCGGATCGTCCTCGTGTCGCCAGACCCCGGTGGTCGGATCAGGCGCCGCATCGTGGCCGAAGAACACGGCATCGAACTGCGCAGTCACTGCACCACGCACCTTCATGAGCGCTGCGCTGAATTCGTCCCAATCGGCAAATCCCATCGCACACGCGAGGCGGGCGCGTGCAAGCTCGTCGTTGGGCAGTTCGTGCACCTGTTGGTCGCCCTGCGCCTGCAAGCGATTTTCGACACGACGAAGGAATCGATACGCGTCCGAGAGCGCCTCGACGGCCGTCGCTGAGACATGCCGCCCTTCAGCGAGCAACTGAAGTACACGCAGGATGCTGCGGTCTTGAAGTGCCGGTTCGCGTCCGCCGCGAATCAACTGATAGGCCTGGCCGATGAACTCCACTTCTCGGATGCCGCCTGGCCCCAGCTTCACGTTGTCCGCCAGTTCCTTTCTGGCAACTTCGCGCGCGATTTTCGCTTTCATCCGGCGCAACTGCTCGAAACTCCCGTAGTCGAGGTAGCGTCGGTAGACAAATGGCCGAAGCAGCGCGAGCACGCGTGCGCCGTCACCGGGGTCGCCGGTCACCGCACGCGCTTTGATCAACGCGTATCGCTCCCATTCGCGGCCGTGCTCCTGGTAATACGACTCGAGCGCGCCGAACGAGAGCGTCAAAGGACCCGAATCGCCGAATGGCCGCAGACGCATGTCAACGCGGTACGACTCCAGCGCACGGACCAAGCGCTTGCCGAGTCGGTCAAAGAATTCCTCGTTGCTGATCGAACGCTCGCCGTCGGTGGATCCCGGCTCCGGCCACGCAAAAATCAAATCGATATCGGACGACAGGTTTAGCTCGTGCGCACCGAGCTTTCCCATCGCAAGC
The DNA here is from genome assembly GCA_964402835.1 of uncultured Gammaproteobacteria bacterium. GTDB lineage: Bacteria > Pseudomonadota > Gammaproteobacteria > Natronospirales > JAIVGZ01 > JAIVGZ01. The sequence continues at coordinate 2,781 of CAYODZ010000105.1, forward strand.
ACTACGAGTCGTTGTGCTCGGCCCTCCGCGTCGCGGGGTACACCGTGGCGCTCGATGAGCGACGCTTCGGCGTGCCCCAGCGCAGCCGTGATGCAAGCATCCGCAAGGTCGGATAATTCTCCGAGCGTGGTCTCCAACGACGCGAGACCCGCAAGATCGCGCCATGCGATTCGCGCGAGCTGCGTGCGCCGGTAGTGGCGGACTACCGGCGCAGAATCATCATCGGGCCCGATAGCGTCGAGGGCCGTTGCCAACGCGCGCTCGTGGTACGCCCGATCCAGGACCAAGTCAAAGCCGACCTCGACGAACGCGTGTAACAAACCCCGTTCAGCGGTTGCGGTGGCCGCGATGAAATCACTGCACGCAAACACCCGTGCGACACCCGGAAGCGCGTCCAACGCCGGCGCGTCCTCGACGCGCGACCAGTTTCGGCGCGCGACTGACTGCACGGGTTCCGGGAGTTCGTTGAAGGGGTCCATCTCCGAAATGTTATCAGGCGCCGGGTGATAGCATCCGTGGGTGTCCGAGTTCTACGCAAAGCTGCCGCCAGTTGCATCGCTTGACGCGTTATGCGACCCCGGCGCATTCACCGCCCTGCCGGACGACTGGTACCTTGCCGTCGCCGACGTCGCGGGCTCGACACGCGCGATCGCCGCTGGTCGGTATAAGGCCGTGAACACCGTCGGCGTATCGGTAATCGCTGCCGTCACGAATGCGTTAAAACCACTCGACTTGCCTTACATTTTCGGCGGGGATGGCGCGATTGTCTGTGTGCCTGGAGACGGCGCCACGGCGACGCGCCACGCGCTCGCGGCAACTGCCGCGATGGCGTCCAAGGCATTCGACATGGAACTGCGCACGGCGCTGGTGCCGGTCGCCTACCTGCGCGGCTTGGGCCACGAGGTGTTGGTCGCGCGACATCGCGTGTCGCCGCACTACGACCAATGCGCATTGCAATGCGCGTTGCATGGCGGCGGCGCCCCTCTCGCAGAAACACTGCTGAAGAGCGGCGGGCTACCGCCGGAGTGCTACGTCAGCGCGGACGCGGGCTTGGACGCCGATTACTCCGGGCTCGAATGTCGTTGGCGCGAGATACCGAGCCCGTCCGATGAAACGATCGCCGTTATCGTACAGGTCACCGTGAATACGCAGGAGCCGCTCGCGACCTACCGCGCAGTGATGCGGGAGATTGAGCAAATCTACGGCGGCGCCGATGCGTGCCGCCCGGTCACGAAAGACGGAATGCGAATCACACTGTCGTCCTTCGTCCTCGCGCACGAGGCGCGTGTGCGCACTTGGCGCGATAGTCTTCGCGGCCGCCTCCGCTACGCACTGGTGCAACGGCTGCAAGTTGCGCTCGGGTGGGTGCTATTCGCGACAGACGCCCGAACGAGCGATACAGACTGGTCCCGCTACAAGAGTGACGCGGTCGCGAACACTGACTTTCGGAAGTTCGACGGTTGCCTGCGCCTAGTGCTCGCCGGCGACGCGAGCCAACGCAAACAACTCACCGACCGCCTCGACGCGCGCAGGCGTGCCGGCGAACTCACGTTCGGAATCCATGTCTCTGACTCAGCAATCATGACCTGCCTTGTGCGGCAGCGACAGTACGAGCACGTGCACTTCGTCGACGCGTCGGGCGGCGGCTACGCCGCGGCAGCGAAGCAAATGAAAGCGCAGTGATAACATCACTGGCATGACGCACATGCAACCTCTGGCCCGTGACGCCAGCCCCGAACTCACCGATACGTTTGCGTTGTTCGAACGTATTCTCGGTTTCGTCCCGAATAGCCTGCTCACGATGCAGCGCCGACCCGCAATCGTCGAAGGCTTCGGCGCGCTCACGCGCGCGGTGATGGACCCTGCCGGCGCCGTCGACCCCGGCTTCAAGCGCCTGATCGCACACTTCGCGAGCGCGGCTTCCGGCTGTCGGTACTGTGAGGCACATTCGCTGGTCGCCGCGCGCATCCACGGCATCGCGGACGACAAGCTCGCGGCACTATGGGGCTACCGAACGAGCGCGCTGTACTCGCAAGCAGAGCGCGCGGCGCTCGATTTCGCGCAGGCCGCGGGCGCCGTGCCGAACGCGGTCACCGCCGAGCACTTCGAAGCGATGCGCGCGCACTGGAGCGAAGATCAGATCGTCGAGATCCTCGCGGCCGTCTGCCTGTACGGCTTCCTGAACCGCTGGAATGACTCGATGGCGACCGACCTCGAGGACCCGCCGCGTGCGCTCGCCGCCCAAGTGCTCGGCGCGGACTGGGACGCCGGCAAACACCGCGGCTGATGGCAGAAGCCAACGCTGTGCGTCAACTGTGCGGCGGCACGCGAAAAATCATCACCCGCAGTAGCATCAAATCAACCGTCCATCCGTATCGACGCGCAAGCCAGCGCATCGTCGCTTCCGAATAAAAACTCACGTGCGTCGGGTCGCGGTGGTAGTACCAATCGGGGAAGTCCGACAGCGGCGGCCGCAGTTCCGTCATGATGCCGAGCCAGCCGCCGCGCGCGATCAGGGTGTCGAATAGCGCGAACTCGCGCCCGGGCGCATGCAGATGCTCGACGACTTCCGTGCACGTGACGAAATCATACGTTCGAGCAAGCACCGAATCGTCCGGCGCAAAGAATACGTCATAAATTTCCGTCGGATGCCCGTGCTCCGTGAGCATGGCCGCGAGCGCCGGTCCGGGGCCTGCGCCGAAATCCAGCCCGGTAGCGCCGGGGGAGAGCCGCTCCATTAGCGGGTCGGCGAGCTGCGCAAGGAAGCGTCGATACGCGGGGTCGTCGACGCGGTTGTCGTGCGTGCCGTAATACGCGCGCTCGTCGTCCGTCGACAATCGCAGCGCGGGCTCGAGAAATACGAGGTCGCACGCGTCGCAGTGGCGATAGTCACCGCTGTCGGTCGCCACGCAGGTGAACGTAGACGCGCCACACAGCGTGCAGGCGGTGCCGGTGTCCATGCACCATTGTAAAAAAAAGGCCCCGCGAGTGCGGGGCCTTTTATCGCGGCGCAAAGGCGCCGCTCCTACAGTTGCCCGTAGGGGTTTTACATCATGCCTTCCATTCCGCCCATGCCGCCCGGCATGCCAGCAGGCTCTTTATCGTCCTTCGGCAGCTCGGCGATCATCGCCTCGGTGGTCAGCATCAGGCCAGCAACGGTAGCCGCGTTCTGCAGCGCCGAGCGCGTGACCTTGGTCGGGTCCAGGATGCCCTTCTCGACCATGTCACCGTACTCGCCCGTTTGTGCGTCATAACCGTAGTTGCCCTTTCCTTCTGCAACCTTGTTACGAACGACCGACGCGTCCTCGCCCGCATTGCCGACGATCTGGCGCAGCGGCTCTTCGAGGGCCCGGAGCGCGATCTCGATACCGACCGTCTGGTCCGAGTTGGCACCCTTCAGGTC
>CAYODZ010000106.1:0-11718 GCA_964402835.1 uncultured Gammaproteobacteria bacterium
CGCTGGACACGACCGTGGTCCAGGACTTCATCCAGGAGGCGATGCGCATGTTCGGTGTGGGAGACGAATCGTGAGCCGGCGGTGGCTGACCCCGGCGCTGGTGGCCGCGATGACGGCGGCGGCGATCGTGTTCTGGTCGGCTCTCCCCGAGCAGATCCCGACCCACTACAACCTCTCCGGCCAGCCCGACGACTGGATGGCCCGGTGGCCTGGGGCGTTCCTCTTCCCCGCCATGGGTCTGGGGATCTGGCTCCTCCTCCTCGGCCTTCGCGCCATCGATCCGCGGCGGGCGCACTACGACAAGTTCGGGGACACGTACTGGACCGTCCTGAACCTGATGACCCTGTTCTTCGCGCTGCAGCAGGCGATGATCGTGGCGGTCGGGCTGGGGGCGCCGGTCGACCCGGCGCGCTTCATCCCCTTCGCCGTCGGACTCCTGTTCGCGCTCCTCGGCAACTGGCTGCCGAAGATCCGGTCCAACTGGTGGATGGGCATCCGGACGCCGTGGACGCTGGAGAGCGACGAGGTGTGGCGCTCGACGCACCGGCTGGCGGGGTGGCTGTTCGTGGCGGCGGGCGTGGTCATCATGGCGGCATCGCTGGTTTTGCCGGTGGGCGCGGTCGCGTGGGTGATCGCCCCGGTCGTCGCGGTCGCGGTCGGGGTGCCGTTCGTGTACTCGTACGTGGCGTACCGGCGGGAGAAGGTGCCGGCGGCAGTGGATCGGGCGTGATCGGCGGGGGCAATCGAGGCCGCCGACATGGAGGGGGCGACATCTGAGAGACACCGCCCCCCTTGGGTCGTTCCGGTGGGTCAGACCGGAACTAGCGCGGGCTGGCGCCCACGCTTCCTCAGTGTACCCGATTTTTGGTCAGCTGTCTGGCCGGGCCGCGGACCGACTGAACTGATCGCTTCGCTGGCGCGTTCACAGGTCATGCGCCGCCTCGCCATCGCCCCCCTGATCCTGGTTCCGCTCGCCCTCGGCGGCGTCGCCCTGTCGGACCGGGCCGACCCCGGGCCGGCTCCCCGGCCCGTCCCCCTGGCCGACGTGGAGCTACGCGTCCTGGACGAGCACGCCTACGTGCCCGTCGACCCCGGCGACGGCCGGATCCGATGGTTCCTGCTGGACACCGGAGCCTCGGCCCACATCCTGGACTCGGACCTGGCGGGCGAGCTCGGCCTGGAGATCGAATGGACCGGCACGACCGGCGGCGCCGGCGCGGGGCGCATACCGCTCGGCTGGGCGGAGGGAGGCTCTTGGCAGATGGGAGACCTGGAGCTGCGGGTCGACCGGGTTCGCACCCTTCCGCTCGACTCCGTCCTCGGCCCCACCACCGGGATCCGCGAGTCCGGCATCGTGGGCGGGCCGCTCTTCCGGGACCACGTCGTGGAGCTGGATTTCGAGGCCGGCCGGGTGCGGGTGTGGCCCGCGGGGACGACGCTACCCGGCGAGCCCGTGGAGCTGCGGCTCGAGAATGGCGTCCCGTACGCCCGGGGCGAGGTCGAGCTGGCTGGCGAGACGATCCCGATCGACGTCGTGGTGGACCTGGGCGCCAAGGCGACGATCCTCTTCGGCCCGGGATTCATCGCCGAGCACGACCCCCTGGCGCGCCTCTCCCCGGTCGTCGACACGCCATTCGGCGCGGGGGTCGGAGGCGAGACCCGGTTCACGTTCGCCCGGCTGCCGCGGCTGACCGTGGGGGCCGCGACCGCGCGGGACGTGGTCGGGGGGTTCGCGGCGCCGGGGATTCTGCCGGAGGGGCGCGCCTACGACGCGCTTCTGGGACTTCCCTTCCTGGCCCGGTGGCGTGTGGCCTTCGACTACGGACGCGGGCGGATGCTGCTGGCCCCGCGGGAGGAGCCGGTGGGTCCCGACGTTTTCGACGGGAGCGGGATGTTTTTTACGGCGGATCGGGAGGACCGGGAGCGGGTGGTCGTCCGGTTCGTGCTGCCGGGTGGGCCAGCGGAGGTGGCGGGGGTGCGGGTGGGGGATCGGCTGGTGACCGTGGACGGGCGGGCGGTGGCGGAGATGGGGGTGCCGGGGGTTCGGGCGCGGATGCGGGGAGCGGGGGAGGTGCAGTTGAGGGTCGGGCGGAACGGAGAGGCTGTGGAGGTAGTCGTGGAGCTGCGGCCCATCATCTGACTGTCTGAGATACGCAGCTCCCTTTGGGGGGTCTCAGGCAGCCGGTAACTGCAGAATGAGGCCCAGCTGTGTAGAATAGACGGATCCGTTTTTCCTACACGACCAGCCACTAGAGCGTGCGGGTGGTGACATGGGGTTGTTACAAGACTACACTGTCCGTCCGAGTCTTATTTCCTGAAATATTCCTCGTCTCCAGCTCTCTCACGAATCACGCCCTGCTAGGCCACAAAACCCAATGAGACCAACAGAGAATGCCAACCGGCGCGTGACGAACCCCATTGCGGGCGGGATCAGTCTCACACCATTGCGGCCATTTTTGAAATGGCCCGGCGGAAAGCGTTGGGCCGCCCAACGCATCGCAGATCTTGTGCGCCCACACTTGACGGGTCGCTATTATGAGCCGTTCTTGGGTGGCGGTGCGGTCTTCTTTCACCTTCGGCCAAGGAAAGCAACACTATCTGACGCAAACAATGAACTGATTGAGGTCTACGAGGCCGTCCGAACTTCTCACAAGCAGGTGACCCAACGGTTGCGCGGGTTGACCGTATCAAGGTCGATGTATTACGAAGTGCGATCTCGACAGCCAGACGTACTTGTAGATCGCGCGGCGCGGTTTCTGTACCTCAATCGTACGGGCTTTGGTGGTATGTATCGGCTGAACCAAGAGGGGCATTTCAACGTTCCTTATGGCGGTGGTACACGAACGCCGGAGGTTCTTTGGAATACAGGACTTCTAGAGAATGCAGCTGCGGCTCTTAAGGCTGTTACCCTACGAACGTGTGATTTCGCTAAGAGCATGATGCACGCTGGTCCAGGCGACGTCGTGTACTGCGATCCGACCTACACTGTAGCACACGGACACAACGGCTTCATCCGTTACAATGAAAGGAACTTCCTATGGTCGGACCAAGAGAGGCTAGCAGAAGCCGCGTATAAAGCCCAAAGACGAGGAGCTGTCGTCATAATCAGCAATGCGCATCACAAGTCAATTCGTGAACTGTATGGGAAAAGAGCTCGGCTGATAAGGTTGCAGCGCATGAGTTGCATGAGCCCCGATCCAAGATTTCGCCGAAAAGTGATGGAATACCTCATAGTTCTCAGGCCAGAGCCACGGCCTGAGCTGTAGCGCTCTATTGATGACCTTGGCCCACATGGGAGAGGCAAGGCGCGGATCACCACCCAGATGGCAGTGGACTGACCTTTTCATCTATATCTCGACGCCCGAACAGGGACGGCGGAGGAAGGTTCACATGTCCCGCGCGACCACGACAAATGGGCTTGATTGAAATGGGTGCGGATCATGGCCAGTGAGTTTCTGCTTGTTGCGCGCCAAGTAATCGAACTTGAGCGGCGAGCATTATCGGCTCGCGAAATTGTCAACATCGCTATTAGGGAAGGCTTGTTCAGTGACAAAAGGGCTGGCAAGACGCCCCACCAGACTATGAAGGCGAAGCTGAGTGTTAGTATTCGCAGGGAAGGAAGAGACTCTCCGTTCGTTCGTACGGCACCAGGTCGGTTCCACCTTCGACATCTTCTCGATGACCAGTCTCAAGTCTACGAGGCACCTCCCCTACGCCCGCCCCTTCCGTCTGAGGAAGTGTTGTTGTTCCCGACTGCGTGGCTTGATAAACATGGACGCTTCCAAGGTATTAAGACGGGTGGGGCCGACCGACTCCTCCGCCGCCTCTTTGAATCACATCAGCTCACTTACGTGGATCGCCGTGAGGCGGAACAACGGGATGACTGCAAACAGATTATCACCTACATACTTGTAACGAGTCCTGGTCGGATCCTCTCATTTCGTCGCGGGAACTACAACCGCGTTGAAGACTTTCTTCGAGGAGCACGGTGTATCGGATTCGGTGGACACGTCAGCGCGGTCGACCGGACCCTGTTCGGTCAGTCGACATACGGAGTCGTTGAGGCTGCTGCGCGGGAGCTGAGAGAAGAGCTTGATTTACCTGACACTGATCGTCGTAGGCTTGAACGAGCAGAGGGGATTAGTGTTGTCGGCGTGCTGAATGACGATGCCACAGCCACTGGCCGGCGTCACTTCGCGGTGATCTTACGCTACACGGTTGCCAACGCAGCTGAGTGGGCAGCGCCACGTAGAAATGAACAATCGATCACCGAGCTGCGTTGGCTAGATCCCGAAGCCTCGCCGCATGAACTATTCGAGTTTGAATACTGGTCACAGCTGTGCCTACTCCAATTCTATGGCACCGCCCGCATCACCCAGCCGACCTACATCATTAGGCGGCGCTCACCCCTACGACCTCCTCACATTTTATTGATCCTCGGAGAGCTTGGCAGCGGAAAGTCCGTGACGACACAAGTTCTCTGTCGAGACTATAGTTACCTAATGGTCAATAGCGGTCGGGTCCTTGCCGAGCTCCTACACATCCCGCCGCTCGAGTCTGAAGAAGCCCGCGCAGATTTTCAGGATCGAGCATGGCGTTTCATAGGTTCCGAGGCGGGGCCACAGCTCCTCTCGAAGGCGCTTTGGAAACATGTAGAGGCAAGCGAACGAGGACGTGTTCTCATCGAGGGTATAAGGCAGCGAGCTACTCTTGACGCCTTTCTTGACCAAGCCGAGGGGCGCCGTGTAGGAACAATGTTCATCCATACGCCATTTCAGGTAGCCTACGACTTCTATAGGACCAGAGCCGGCGGAGGAAGGACGATTTACGACTTTATTGCAGCCCGTAGCAAACCCGTCGAGGGGGAAGTCGCCAGTTTGGTCGAGCGAGCAGATGTAGTTCTTTATAATTGGAAGGGTGCGAGACAGTATCGCTCTACGATACATCGGCTAATGACAGATCTTGCAGTCACGCCTTGATGACTGACGGCGGTTACGACAGCGGCTATAATGCATGTCCGTGCTTTTGGGGGCGGGAACCAAGTAGTTTAGTGACCCGGCTAGTTCGTCAAGTAGGCTCGGTCGCAGGCTGGCGTGTGCTAGACGCAGGATGCGGAGAAGGTAAAAATGCTGCTTACTTAGCTGCTCTCGGCGCGGACGTGCATGCCATAGATATATCCGCGTCTGCGATCAAGAACGCCCGTCAGGCGTGGGGGGAGCGGGAGCGGATAACTTGGGAATCATCCGACATTCGCACCTTTTCTGACAACGCAGGTCTTTACGATCTGATTATAGCATATGGGCTACTGCACTGCATGCCTGATGAGGACTCGGTCACCGATCTCACCAATCGGTTGCAAACAATCACGAGACCCAAGGGCTATCACGTTATGTGCACATTTAACAGCCGCTCCCAAGATCTGTCGGCGCATCCAGGGTTTTGTCCTACACTACTTTCACACCAAGCATATTTAGACCTATACGAATCTTGGAATATCGTTATCGCGAGCGACACTGACCTACACGAGATTCACCCGACGAACAATATCCCGCACATGCATTCGATGACCCGTATAATTGCGCAACGGTCCTCCCCACCTTCCCCTCGCAGATCATGAGGGCTCCTAGTGAGTTGTGCCGCCTCTACAATCAAGGTCGTCTTGTGCCATTCGTCGGCGCCGGAATATCCCGAGGGATCAACTGGATCCGAGACGGTGAAGAGAGGCGGGGCATCGATTGGCGGGAGTTTGTCGATCACGCCATTACCGAAATGGGCTTTTCCATACCGGGGTTACTACACTTACGGGGCTCTGACTTGCAGATTTTAGAATACTTTAAACGCAAGAAGGATGGCCTCGCTCTGCTGACGAACTGGCTTTGCGAGCGTATGCAGGCACCTGATACGGCTTTGTGTGCATCTCCGATATACCGCGAATTGGCGCTACTACGACACTGCCCGGTTTATTACACAACAAACTGGGATAATTTGCTTGAGAGGGCACTGGAGCTGCACGGACGTCCGTCCCGCGTTATTGCACTTGAGTCCCACATGGGAACCAATGACGCCGGAAAGTGCGACGTTGTAAAATTCCATGGTGACTTCAATCACCCGGATCACATGGTGGTGACTGAATTCGATTATCAGCGGAGGCTATCCTTCGATACGCCGATGGACTTTCGCTTTCGAAGCGACCTGCTTGGGCGAGCGATACTATTCCTAGGTTACAGCTTCAATGATCCTAATGTTGCTTACCTGTTTCATCTGGTCAACGAGACACTGTCCACACTACCAGGGAGTCCCACGGGTCGGCGAGCATACATTGTGGTTCCGAATCCGTCTGACTTCGAGCATACCTTGTTTCAAGCCCGTAACATTGAGGTTATCGAGGCTGACGAGCGTACGATGGAAGTGGATATCGCGGAGCTTCTTCGGGAGTTGAGGTCCTAGGCATGCCGCCATTCCGGATAAATTATGTAACATCGAGTACTTATAAAGTAGAGGAGTGCAAGATTTTTCAACAAAAGGGCCGCCTGGCTGATGGCACAGCCGTCGCCGGTGTCGCGCATTTTCAGATAAGGTCACTGCGCATGAAGGAAATTTTGGAGATTGATATCCGCGAAATGGTCAAGGCTGAGGTTACACAAGCCTACAGTCATATCAAAGTTCCCTGCATCGTGGAGCATGCTGGGCTCATCTTTGATGACCATCGCGATGTTCTCTATCCAGGCGGCCTCACTAAACCCATGTGGGATTCTCTAAAGGACCGCTTCATCCCTGAGACCCGGTCGGCGGGTCGCCGTGCAACAGCCCGCGCTGTGGTCGCGTACTGTGACGGCATGCGAGTGCACACGTTCGTCGGGGAGGCCAGTGGCATATTGGCACCCGCTCCTCGCGGCAGCCGGGCATTCTATTGGGACAGTGTATTCATACCTGATGATCCTAGTGGCCGGGCTAGCGGTAAAACCTACGCCGAAATCGTTAACGATCCTAAGCTTGGGCTGGAGTACAAAGTTCTCAACCTTTCACAGTCCACACGCGCTATGCAAGGGTTTGTAGAGCATCTCCGGCTGAATGGTCAGCCGAAGTTCTGGTCATGAACCATGCCCGTTGGCGTTCTTCAGACATGCCCGCACATTTACACTGCGCCAACTGCCTCCTGGCTACCCAGCGGAGCCAGGCATGACTCCGTCATGTCACTCCCCCTTTCCTGCGTTTCGCTGCCTTCTACGCCTGACTATACCCCATATGATGAACAAAGCACCCGGTATGGTCGCATTCCACAATTCCTCAAACCCTTCAAATAGATTATCTCCCTTCATATAGCGTATGATGAGTGGCACTAGGACGAGGATGCAGAACGTAACGACGCCTCCCATTAGAAGTAATGTCTCTAACGCCCCGCGCCTACCTTTCTTTACCAATGACTGGACTATGGACTCCGCCACAGCTTCGGTGTCCAGTCCAACCTCAATGGACTCTTGTATGTGAACCAACAGAGCCTTCTCGCGCAATATCGACCGTTCCCACTCATCGATTACATTTTGCCGAAGCTCGATAACTCGCTGCTGCTCTCCAATCCTTCTTCGCTCAGCCTCCAATTCCGCGGAATTATACTCCCTACCAAAGCGATAGTACGCCAACACGTCACAGGCAGACTGTAGAGTTCGAGCAGCCAGTGCATACTCAAGATAGAGAGGAGGATGGTTCTCATTCCACTCCCTAGTAGCAACCACCCTATATGTGGGGTGAGTTGCAGCGTTGAGCACTTCTGAGACCTCCTCCAAACCGAGTTTTATTAAATCACAATCCGCTTTGTGAAACGCTTCTAACAGAAGACCAAACCAATAGATCTTAAAATGCGAGTCTAAGTCTACCTCAACCCAATTATCCCCGACCAGACGAGTGGCATTCTCAGGCCATCGTTCCTTCATTGTTTCCAACAGTTCCGCAGCGAATGCCCTGTCCATGTATTGACCATGTGCGAGTAAATTCAGGACTAAGCTGGAGGCCGCATAACTTCCCGGCCCCGTCTCCTCATTAAAAGCATACAGTTCATCATATTTGCGTAGTTGCGGCAACCAATTGTAGTGAGAATCCTCTATGGTAGCCCCTATGTACTGTAGGGTCCTCATTGCCTGAAACGTAGGGACCAGCGAGGGGCGCGCTCCACCATTTCGTACGGGCCATCCCCCGCCGCACGAGATCGACTCTAATGTTTGTACCATATTCGGCGATACACTTTTCGGGCTGATGAGATGAAGGCCTAACACGCCGCACGACAAATACCGCGTTGGTTGCTGCTCTCCATCAGCCAGAAAAGTGTCGATCTGTGTTCTTAAATAGTCTTCTATTATGGCGGCCTTCTCTCCCAACCAAGCATCCGATGAGACCAGCGGCTCCAGACGTTTGAGGGCTAAGAGGGACTCGGTGGTGTTTGTGACTGAAATAGGCTCGTTGCTTCTCACTCCCCATCCAGCCCTCTTGTTGTTAACCTGGAATGCACCTATCAGCGCGGATTGTATGACGTCACCCAAAATTCTGAGAGTCATGAACGCAACGCCCTAGTCAAATGGGCTATTTCGTTCTCGAGGAAGTACCGAAACATATAAGGTCTAACGGAACCTATCGATGCTACTGAATACTGATCCCGATATGTCCGAGAATATATCGATATTTCGTCGTTTATGACCCTGCCAGCTCGCTCGGAGGCATGGGTGATACAAAGGTAGGACTGAATCTTTCGGTGAATCACGCAGACGTGCGAGATAACATCGGGATTCTCTCCCTTGGTCAAAAAAATGATGTCCCCCACGTTCGCGAATCGCAACTCTGTCTGGTCTAACAACCAATGGCGCATTGATTCATGCTGATTGGCTGCTCCGTCGGGCAACATTGGATAGGCGTATGTTATCAAGCCAGAACAGTCAATGCCATCAGGGGTCTTTCCCCCAAGGTCATACGGGGTGCCATCTCGCACACAGGTCCTAGCCCTCTCAAGTCCGATATCTATTTGAGATTGGACCCTCCGCGCAGCTTGATGAAAAGCACCCCGAGCGGACTGTTTAGGTAGGGAGGTCTCCGATCGTTTCATCCCAGTTACTCCATCTCAAGCATAACCGCCACACGCGAGAGTGGCTATCCAGCACCGCCGTTTGTAAACACGTCACGCGCCCTTAATAGAGCGCAGAGGAGGATATCGAAATTGTCCTCCTCGTTATACAGATAGAACGAAGCCCGAGCCGTAGCCGGCACCCCCAACCGCCGCATATACGGCTGACAGCAATGATGCCCCGCCCGGATCGCCACCCCCTCCTGATCCAGCACCGTCGCCAGATCGTGCGGATGGATGTCGCCGAGGTAGAACGACACCACCCCGCCCCGCTCGACCGACGCCGGCGGGCCGTACAACTTTATTTGTGAGCCGAACTCCTCCGCCAGCCGCTCGAGCGCCAACCGCGCCATCCTCTTCTCGTGCTCGTGGATGGCCGCCATGCCGATTCCCGACAGGAAATCGACCGCCTCCCCCAGCCCGATCGCCCCTGCGATGCTCGGGGTCCCGGCCTCGAACTTCATCGGCGGCGCGGCGTAGGTGGAGCGGTCAACCCACACCTCGTCGATCATCTCGCCTCCACCCTGGTATGGCGGCATCGCCTCCAGGAGATCCCGCCGGCCCCACAGGACCCCGATCCCCGTCGGCCCGCACATCTTGTGGCCGCTGAAGGCGTAGAAATCGCATCCGATCGCGCGGACGTCCACCGGCATCTGCGGCACCGCCTGCGCCCCGTCCACCAGGTACACGGCCCCGGCCTCGCGGGCGAGCCGGGCGATCTCCTGGACGGGGTGGATGGTGCCGACGGCGTTGGAGACGTGGGCGGTGGCGATCAGGCGGACCTGCTCCCACTGGGTCAGAGCCTCCAGGTGCTCGAGGTCGATCTGGCCGTCGTCGGTGACTTTCGCGGCCTTGATCACGGCGCCTGTCGCCTCGGCCACGATGTGCCAGGGGACCAGGTTCGAGTGGTGCTCCATCTCGGTGACGACGATGACGTCGCCGGGCGCCAGGTTGGCCCGGCCCCAGGAGGAGGCGACCAGGTTGATCGACTCGGTGGTGCCGCGGGTGAAGACGATCTCCTCGCTCCGGCCGGCGCCGATGAACCGCGCGACCTTGCCGCGCGCCTCCTCGTAGAGGTGGGTGGCGCGGATCGAGAGCTCGTGGGCGCCCCGGTGGACGTTGCCGTGATCCTTCAGGTAGTAGCGGGCGATGGCGTCGATGACGGCGCGCGGCTTCTGGCTGCTGGCGGCGCTGTCCAGGTAGACGAGCGGCTTGCCGTGGACCTTCTGGCCGAGGATCGGGAACTCGGCCTTGATGGCGGCGACGTCGAGCGTCCGCGTCTCCGGCGCGGCCGGAGCTTCCTCGCGGGGCGGGCCGTTCGGCTCGGCCTCCGGCGCGTCGCCGCGGGCCCGGTCGGGCAGGCCGTTCCAGAACGCCTGGATGTCTTTGGGCGCGGCCCGGCGCGGGCGCGGCGGGTCGTCTGTGGTCTCTAGCTTGGAGGGGAACCAGCGGTCCCTGGTCAAGAATCGCCTCCCGGCGGCCTGAAGGGGGAATCGGGGTCGAACATAGCACGCCCCCCGGCGTCCCGACAGCGATTCCCGGCCCAGCCTCAGATCGGCGGCAGCTCGATCTCCCGCTCGGGCGGCACCCCCACCCAGATCTCCCCGTCCCGCACCTCCACCGGGAAGACCGGCAGCGGCTTCGTGGCCGGGAGCGCCTTCACCTCGCCGGTCCGGATGTCGAACTGGGCGCCGTGCCAGTCGCAGGTCAGGCGGGTGCCCATCAGCATCGAATCCGTCAGCCGGTACTGCTGGTGGGTGCAGCAGTCGTGGAACGCGTGGTACTCGCCGCCGACGTTGGCGATCCCCACCTCGACGCCGCCGATCTCGTACCCCTTCATCTCCCCGTCGGGGATCTCGTCCGCCCGGGCCACCTTCACCATCTCCGCCACGCTCGTCCTCCCTTCGACCCGTTGTCCGCGTTCCCCGACTGACGGCGGAAGGTAGAGGGGCCGCGTGCGGCGATCAAACGGGCACCCCCCGGCGACCCGGCAAGCCCCGGTCCAACCTTCTGCCTTCCCGCCCCGTCCAACACCGAAGACGGACTGAGCCAGCCAGGCCATTTCCGAGGAGTACTCGATGACCCGGACCACTTTCCTGACGCTCTCGCTCGCCCTGCTCTCCCCCATCGCCTCTCACGCCCAGATGAGCCCCGACTTCGACGGTGAGGCCTGGCGAGCCGACCTCCGGGTGATCGCGACCGAGCTCCCCGAGGTTCACCCCGACCTCTTCTTCCGCCTGACCCCCGCGGCCTGGGACTCCGCCGCGGCGTCGATCGACCGGCGGCTCCCGGCGATGACCCGGAACGAGGCGCTGGTCGCGTTCATGGAGCTCGTGGCGATGGTGAAGGACGGCCATACGTCGATCAACCCGAACTTCGATCCCGCCGCCGGGGTCCGATACTACCCTTTCCAGCTCCAAGCCTTCGAGGACGGGCTCTACGTCCGCTCGGCCGCTCCCGAGTACGCGGAGCTGGCGGGGGCGCGGGTGGTCCGGATCGGCCGGGCGACGGCCGAGGAGGCGATGACCGCGGCGGCCCGGATCATCCCGCACGAGAACGAGTGGTGGGCCCGGGCCTGGGCGCCGCGGGCGCTCGGGTACGCCGAGATC
>CAYODZ010000107.1:0-4319 GCA_964402835.1 uncultured Gammaproteobacteria bacterium
TCCCATTTTCAGGTCTTTGCCCGATACCCCACATAGACGCATCGCCCTATCGTCAATACCCCTGCTCCTGAACACACTGACAACGGAGGCGACGATGACGAAACTACTGATCCAGTTGAGCGCGATTCTCGCCACGGTCGGTCCGGTCGCCGCGGAGCAGGAAATCGAGTGGCCCGCCGTCGATGCCCTGCGCATCCCGGTCATCGTTCAACAGCTGCCGACGCCCTGGCGCGCAGCCGACGAGCCCAAGGTCAAGCTTGAGGACGAGGTCAGCCTCGCAAAGAACATGGAACTGCCATCGGGCGAGGTCGTAATCCTGCCGCCCATGACGGTGTCATTAACATCCCCTGAAGTCCCCCGCCGCTAACCCCAAGCGGCTCCCTCGGGGTCGGCCCGGTGCCCCCACACCGGTCCGGCCCCACCTTTTTTATAGCTGTAGGCGCGGCGCCGTCCCAATCAAATGTAGGAGCGGCGCCGTCCCAATCAAATGTAGGAGCGGCGCCTTTGCGCCGCGATAATCAAAGCTATGCAGACGCTAACCACCCTCGAAGCAAGAATCCTCGGCTGCCTCATCGAGAAGCAGGCCGCGACCCCCGAGACCTACCCGCTCACGGTCAATGCGCTCGTCACGGCGTGCAACCAAAAGACCGCCCGGGACCCCGTGATGAACCTCACGCAGGGCCAGGTTGCGCATACGTTGCGCGATCTCGCGGAGCGCGAGCTCGTGCGCAAAGTCGAGGGCGCGCGCGCCGAACGATGGGAACACCGGATGGACAAGGCGCTGGCGCTCACGCCGCCGCGCCGTGTGCTGCTCGGGCTGATGCTGCTCCGTGGACCGCAGACGCTCGGCGAGTTGCTGCTCCGCAGCGAACGCATGTGCTCGTTCCGGAATACGAGTGTGGTGGAGCAGGAACTCGAACCGTTGGTTGAAGCCGGCCACGCGGTGCTCATGCCGCGTCGCAGCGGGCAGCGCGAGAACCGTTACATGCACTTGTTGAGCGGCGAGCCCACGGGCCGCTCCGACGATGATGGCCCCGCGCCGTTCGAGAACGATCGCGAAGACACCGCTCCGCGCGGACCGTCGCTCGCCGAGCGCGTCGCCGCCCTCGAAGCCCGTCTCGAAGCACTGGAACAAAAGCTGAATTAATCGCGGCGCAAAGGCGCCACTCCTACAATTAACCTGGGCACCTGTATGAGCGGCACCTTTGTGCCGCGATGAACGAAGTCACGGCAACCCAGCTCTCGCGACGCCAAGAGCGTCGCTCCCACATGAAACTCCTCGGCGCTTTGCAAGTACAGGTGGGAGCGACACTCTCGGTGTCGCGATTATTCTGCCTCTGCCTTCAACAATTGCGCCTTCCGCTCAACCCCCCACCGATACCCCGACAGCCCGCCATCGCTCCTGACCACGCGATGACACGGGATCGCCACCGCGATGGCATTCGCGCCACACGCTTGCGCGACGGCACGCACCGACTTCGGCGCGCCGATGCGTCGTGCGATATCCGCGTAGCTCGCGGTCTCGCCCGCCGGGATCTCGCGCAGCGCTTCCCACACACGTCGCTGGAACGCGGTGCCGCGGATGTCGAGCGGAAGGTCGAGCCCGATGCGCGGCGCATCGACGAAGCCGACGACCTGCGCGACCAACCGTTCAAAGGTCGCATCGCCGCCGACGAGCGCTGCGTTCGGGAACCGATCTTGCAAATCACGCGCGAGCGCATCGGGGTCGTCGCCGAGCAGGATCGCGCACACCCCGCGTGCGCTCTGTGCGACCAGAATTGAGCCAAGCGAACACTCCCCAACCGCAAATCGAATCTCGGCGGTCGCGCCCCCTTTGCGGTAGTCACCGGGTCGCATTCCTAGAATCGCGTCAGCCTTTTCGTACAAGCGCGCGTTCGAGCCGTAACCCGCGTCGAGAATCGCATCGGTCACGCGCGCGCCGTCACCAAGTCGCTCGCGCAACCTCCGTTCGCGGTGCGCGCAGTAATACGCATGGGGTGTGAGGCCGGTTTCGGCTTTGAAGACGCGATGAAAGTGGTAACGGCTGAGGCCGGCGGCGGCCGCGAGCGCATCGAGGCGCGGCGGGGCGTCGGCCGCCTCGATCTGGCGGCAGGCATCAACGACGGCACGGGTGCGGGTGGCGGGGCTCATGGAATAACCTTAACCGGCCCCCGCCCTGTAAACACTCCGGATATTGCGGATTCAGGCATCGACCCGATTCTACCGCGACCCTCCGCGGTCTAATGTAAATCGCCTCTTCCGCGTTCAGCGATGGAAACCCCCATGAAAAACCGCCTCAAGATTCTCGCGACCGTCCTACTGTTCCTGTCCTTCGGGCTGACGACCAGCCACGCCGGCGACAAAGGCCACACAATCGGCACCGTCGACGACCTCGACTGGGGTCCGATCGGCTCGCTGCCCGCCGGCGCCGAGATGGCGGTCATCACCGGCCATCCGAGCAAAGAGGGCGTGTTCACTTTGCGCCTGCGCATGCCCGACGGTTACGAGATTCCGCCGCACTGGCACCCCGCAATCGAGAACATCACGGTCATCGAAGGGACGTTCAATGTCGGCATGGGTGAGGAATTCGACCGCGACTCAACAACGGCCCTGTCGGCCGGCGCGTACGCGGTGATGCCGCCCGAGTCACGGCACTATGCATGGACATCTGGGACCACGACGGTCCAGCTGCATGGAATGGGCCCGTGGCAGATTAACTATGTAAACCCCGAAGACGACCCGCGCTAAATCGAGGTGTATTATTCCTCATGCCCTCGGGAACACATGGGCATTGGGGGAATATGTCGATAACGACGACCCGCGCCCAGCGGATGCGGCTGGAACGGCAACAGGAAGCCGTTCTCCAGATTAGCCGCCGTTGGCGCGTACCAGAGCATGAGTTTGATCAGGCGACCGCGGCTATCGTCGAGGCGTCTGCGCTCGCCGTGGGCGTCGAACGCACGGGCATCTGGATATTCGACGACGAGCTTCGCTCCGTCACTTGCGCCGATTTATTCGAGGCGACACCGCAACGGCATTCACGCGGCCAAACGCTCGGCGCCATCGAGATTTCTGATTACGTCGATGCGATGCCAGGCGAGGAAGTCATCGTCATCGATGACACTTCAACCGACCCCCGCGCCATCGGTGCGTACGACACCTATTTCAAACCGCTGGACATCGGCTCGGTACTCGACGCGCCGATTCGTCATGGCAAGAACATTATCGGCATCCTCAGCCACGAGCATGTCGGCGGGACGCACGCGTTCACAGAAGACGAGAAGCGAAGCGCGGTGTTTTTCGCGAACCTCGTCTCGCTCGCATACGACACGCACCACCGCCATGAGGCTGAACGCGAAGCCGCCCATCGGGTCTCACTGTTGAACGCGGCATTCGAAGCGACCGGCGCTGGCATCATCGCAATCGACACGAAAGGCGCCGTGACGTTCTACAACCAGCTCGTGCTCGACATGTTCGGCATGCCCGAATCCATTATGGGACCGGATGGCGATAACGGCCCGCGCGCACAACACGTCGCCAACCTCGGCACCGACTACGAAGAAATCATGACCGTGTGGCGCGCCGCGCACGACACGCCCGCTGCCGAGCGGCTCGACGTGTTCGAGCTCCAGGACGGTCGCTCCATCGAGTGCTCGAGTCGTCCACAAAGACTCGACGGCGCCATCATCGGCCGCGTGTGGAGTTTCCGCGACGTCACCTATCAACGCGAGCTCGAACAGGAGTTACGCGAGCTCGCCATCCGCGACACGCTGACGGGGCTTTACAACCGACGCTGGGCGGACGAGCAACTGCTAAAGGAGATCAATCGCGCGGCGCGCACCAAGCAACCGTTGTCGGTCGCGATGCTCGACATCGATTTCTTTAAGCGCGTGAATGATGACCACGGCCACCATGTCGGTGACCAGGTGCTGTGCGAGCTTGCGGATGATTTTCGCCGCCGGTTGCGCGAGACCGACCTGGCGTGTCGGTGGGGCGGTGAAGAGTTTTTGATCATCCTGCCCGATACCGATCGGGCCGGCGCGCTCCAAGTGATTGAAGAGCTGCGCCACGGGATCGGCCGCGAACGGCGCGGCGTCCCGCAATTCACCGTCTCCGCGGGTGTAGCCGAGTTCAATGGCCAGTCGCTCGACAACCTCATCAGCGCCGCGGACGAGCGCATGTACGAAGCCAAACAGACCGGGCGTAACCGCGTCGTCTAACTTAGGTAGGCGTGGAGTTTCTCAAGCGCCTTAAAGCCGCCGTATCCGAAGACCGCCTCGACATCGTCGCCGGCGGCATCGCGTTCTACCTGTTTCTCG
>CAYODZ010000108.1:0-4412 GCA_964402835.1 uncultured Gammaproteobacteria bacterium
GCCGACGATGAACAGCAGCGCCGCGACAAAATACGATCCTTCGATCAGCCAGATCATTTGCCGCTCGCCTTGAACATCTCGAGCATGCGCTCGGTCACGACCCACCCGCCGACCGCGTTGCCGGCCGCGAGCGCGACGCCGATGAAGCCGATGATCTGACCGAGCAGCGATTCCGCGTGCCCGAGCGCGACCATGGCGCCGACGAGTACGATGCCGTGCACGAAGTTCGAGCCGGACATCAGCGGCGTATGCAGGATTACCGGCACGCGCGAAATCACCTCGTAACCGGTGAATGCGGCGAGCAGGAAGATGTACAGCGCGATGAAGCCGGTGATTTCGACCATCTACGGTGCTCCCGTGACCGCCGCGGCCTGGTAGACCTCGTCGTCCCAGTCGACTGCAAGCACGCCGTCCTTCATCAGCGGCGCGGTGAAGTTGTAGAGGTTGCGTGCGTACATCTCGGATGCGTGCGCAGCGAGCCTTGAGGCGAGGTTCAGCGGGCCGCTGACTGTGACGCCGCGTACGACAACGTCCTCACCGGGTTGGGTCAATTCGCAGTTGCCGCCGGACTCGGCCGCGAGGTCGACGACCACGCTGCCGGGTCGCATCGCCTTGACCATTTCCCCGGTCACGATTCTTGGCGCGGGGCGCCCCGGAATCGCCGCGGTGCAGACCACGAGGTCCGCGGCCGCCACGTGTTCGGCGAGGATGCGCTGCTGCTCGGCGCGTTCGTCGTCGGTCAGTTCGCGTGCGTAGCCGCCGGCCGCCTCGGCCTGGATCGGGATGTCGACGAACCGTGCGCCGAGGGATTGGACTTGTTCGCGCGCGGCGGCGCGTACGTCGTACGCCTCGACGACCGCGCCGAGGCGACGCGCGGTCGCGATGGCCTGCAGCCCGGCGACGCCGGCGCCAATGACGAGCGCTTTCGCGGGCCGGATGGTGCCGGCAGCCGTTGTCAGCATTGGCAGGAAGCGGGGCAGGATGTTCGCGCCAATCAGCACGGCGGCGTAGCCGGCGACTGAGGCCTGCGACGACAGCGCGTCCATGGCCTGCGCGCGAGATATACGGGGGACTTTTTCCATCGCGAAGCCGATGACGCCGCGGTCCGCCATCGCTTGAAGCGTGTCCTGCGCGCGGTGCGGCGCGAGGAAGCCGACCACGACCGCGCCGGCCCGGAGGCGGGCAATGAAGTCGGGCGGGGGTGGCTGCACGCACAGGACCAAATCGGCTGCAGCCAGGGCATCGGTGTCGACGATCTCTACGCCGTCGAAACCACTGTCTGGGAGGCCCGCGGCTTCGCCGGCGCCGCGCTCCAGCAGGAGCCGGACATCGTGTGCGGCGTACTTGGCGGCGAGCGCCGGAACGAGCGCCAGCCGTCGTTCCCCGGCGACACGTTCACGCAAGACGGCGATGGTCACGGTCATGGTTCAATCCAGTTTATTGCAAAGCGCAATGTTTTTCTGGCATAACACGCTGCATGAACCTCGGTCAACAAATCCTGCGTACCGATGCCGCCGGCATGCCGCTGGAATGGATCGACTATCAGGACGCCGCACGCCTGTATCACCTCGACCAGGTGGCGTACGCGCTCGGCCGCGTTTTGTTCACGCTGCACGGTGGTGTGAACGCGTTGAGCGGCTTGCGCAGCCAGTTGTCCGTACACACCATCATCGCGACCTGGGGCGGCGATGCGCATGGGCTTGCCGAACGCCGGCAGCAATGGACGCCGCCGTTGAACAACCCAACGCTGTTCCGCCGCGACGGTCATTTGTGCCTGTACTGCGGGGCGCCGTTCCGGGATTACGAGTTGTCGCGCGACCATGTGACTCCGCTATCGCAGGGCGGGCACGACGTGTGGACCAATGTCGTCGCCGCGTGCAAGCGCTGCAACCACCACAAGGCCGGCCGCACGCCGGAGCAGGCGGGCATGCAGCTCCTCGCGGTGCCGTTCACGCCGACCCACGCCGAATACATCTACCTGAAGGGTCGGCGCGTGCTCGCCGACCAGATGGAGTTCCTGCGCGCGCACTTCCCGCGCACCAGCCCGCTACGATCGCGGGCCGCGGCGTTCGCCTAACCGCCGAACGACGGCATCTCCATCCGCTTGTAACCCGACGGGATCGCGAACATCGCGCCGTCGAGCGCGCCGTCATCAATCTCCTTCAGCACTTGGCGATTGCTGCCGTCCGCATCGGCGGCCTCGACCGCGATGCCGTTCGGCGCAGACACATCAACGCCGCTCAAATCGCCCGGCATCATGTCGCTCGCCATGTCGGTGAGCATGTCGAACATGCGCTGCATGGTCTTCCAGTCTTTGTCAGAGACGCCGACTTCGCCCGGTGATGCGATGCATGCGACGCCGTCGATGACGTTGCCGACTTCATAGCGTTCGACCGTGCAGTCGTAGCCGTTGACGGTCTTTTTCTGACCGGTCGACACGGTCACCGGTTCTTCGCGTTTGGCGCCGCTCAATCCGAGCTGCTCGGGGGTCATGCCGTACTGGGCAGCCATGTCGAGGGCCTTCTTCATCTGCGCTTGTAGCTGCTCGAGCGTCGCCTGGTCGAATTTCATGTACTCGCGGCGCGTCGGGTCGACGAAGGTCATCTCGCGCTTGTCTGCGTCGAACAGCACGATGGCGTTATCGTCGTCGTGCGTCTCCATGCGCATCTGGCTACCCTTGATGAACAGGGTGTACTGCGCTTTGCCGGCGCCGTCGTCGTACGCGAGTTTTACGTCCGCGAGCGCCGCGGGCGAGAGCAGTGTAAGAATTACCAATCCAGTTGTGGTGCGCATAACGCCTCCTTTCGATTTACATTAAGGTTAGCACCATGCGCTATCTCGTTGACGCCAGCGTTTACATTTTTCGGGCCTGGTTCTCGATTCCAGACACGATGCGTGGGCCCGACGGCATGCCCGTCAACGCGCTGTACGGGTACGCGCGATTTTTGGGAGAATTGATGCAACGCGCGACACCGGCGGAAATTGCGGTCGCGTTCGATGAGAGCCTCACCACGTCGTTCCGCAATGAAATTTACCCGCTCTACAAAGCGAATCGCGAACTACCACCGCCGGAACTCGAGAACCAGTTGAAGCGCTGCCGTTTGATCACCGAAGCGCTCGGGATTACTTGCCTTGCAAGCCCGGTTTGGGAAGCCGATGACATCATCGGTACGCTCGCCGCGCGTGCGCAAGCCGAAAACAAGCCCGTGACGATCGTGACCTCGGACAAGGACCTTGCGCAGTTGATTACCGCGAACGATCGGCTCTGGGATTATTCGAATGACCGCGTGCTCGACCGCGATGGCGTGTTCGAGTCGTTCGGGGTCTGGCCAGAGCAGGTCGCGGACTTGCTCGCGCTCGCCGGCGATGCCGTCGACAACATCCCCGGCGTGCGCGGCATCGGCCGCAAGACCGCGACCGCGCTGCTGTCGCATTTCGGCACCCTCGAAGCGCTGTACGCGCGACTCGACGAGGTCGAGTTCCTGCGCATCCGTGGTGCGAAGAGCGTTGCGACAAAACTCCGGGGCGGCCACGCCGAGGCAGAGCTCGCCCAGAAGTTGACGATTATCGTGCGCGATGCGGATCTTGGTGACGTCGATCTCGCATGGCGCGGTGTCGACCGTGACGCGCTCGCCGCAATCTGCAAGGAGGCCGGCTTCGGGGACCGCCTGCGCGACACTCTGCTGGCCCTCGACACCTAACGGGACATTCGGGGTCAGGCACCAATGGGACACGAACGATTCATCAAACGCGGTCCGGCCGAGCAAGTCGCCATGTACGCGGCCGAGGCCATCGGTCTGCTCACACTCGCTGAAAGCGAGACCGTGCGCGTGCCCGAGGTCATCGACTACGGCACGGATGACGACGGGGCGTTCATCGTGCTGGAAAAGCTTGAACTGCAGCGGCCCACTGGTGAGGCGAGCGCGACGCTCGGCCGGCAACTCGCCGCGATGCATCGCAAGACCTGGCACGCGCATGGCTGGACCGTCGACAACTTCATCGGGCGCTCGCCGCAACCGAACGACTTCGAGGCCGACTGGCCGACTTTTTATGCAAAGTACCGGCTCGGTTTCCAGCTCGACCGTGCGGAGGAAAATGGCTACGCGGGGCGCGTGACGCGTCGGGGCCGCGCGCTGGTTGAGCGGCTACCGGAGTTGCTCGGTCACCGACCGCCACCGTCGTTGCTGCATGGCGATCTCTGGAGCGGCAATCACGGGATGCTGCCGAACGGTACGCCGGTGATTTTCGATCCAGCGATTCACTATGGTGACCGCGAGTGCGACTTGGCGATGGCGGCATTGTTCGGCGGGTTCCACCCGGAGTTCTTCGACGCGTACATCGAGGCGTGGCCGATGGCGGCGGGGTGGAAGGACCGCTGGAAGGTGTACCAGCTGTACCACGTGCTGAATCAT
>CAYODZ010000109.1:0-3570 GCA_964402835.1 uncultured Gammaproteobacteria bacterium
GCCCGCGTCGCAGTCCGGGCACCGCCAGTTGAGCGGGATATCGTCCCACGCAGTGCCGGGCTCGATACCGCTCTCCGGATGACCTTTGGATTCTTCGTAGATGAAACCACAGATGACGCACATGTAAGCTTTCATTACGTAATTGTAGGGCAAAACGATGACGAATGACCGACCACCTCCGGTGGTGATGACAATCGCAGGGAACGATCCATCCGGTGGCGCGGGCATCGCGGCCGACATCGAGGCGATCGCGGCGATGGGCTGCCACGCCGCGCCGGTCATCACGACGCTCACGGTGCAGGACACACGCAACGCAACGCGCATCGTGACGGTCGATGCCGAACTCGTGATCGAACAGGCCGCGGCCGTGCTCGCGGATCTTGACGTTGCCGTCATCAAGCTCGGATTGCTCGGCGACGTGGCGATTGCCCGCGCTGTCGCCGACTTACTTGATACTCACAGCGCCGTTCCGGTCGTGCTCGACCCCGTGCTCGTCGCGGGCGGTGGCGCACGCCTCGCCGAGGACACGATCACCACGGCGATGCTCGAGCGCCTCGTGCCACGCGCGCTCATCGTGACACCGAACAGCGACGAGGCACGCAGCCTTGTACCGGACGCCGGCTCCCTGGACGATTGCGCGCATGCGCTCGTCGCGCTCGGCGCGCAGTTCGTGTTGCTCAAGGGCGCGCATGAGGACACACCGGACGTCGCAAACCGTCTGTTCGACGCGAGCGGTCTCGTCGAGCGATTCGAGTGGCCACGCCTTGCCGGCAGCTTCCACGGTTCGGGCTGCACGCTCGCGTCCGCGCTCGCGGGGCTCATCGCGCGCGGTATCGAGCCCGCGAGCGCCGCCCATCAAGCCCAACAATTCGTTCACGACGCACTCGTGAACGGGTACCGCGTCGGTCGGGGCCAGCCCGTGCCGAACCGACTGTTCTGGGCGGGCGATGGATCATGATGGAGCGTTTGCGTGGCTTGTATGCGATTACACGCCCGAGCGCGACGCTGACCGCGGAGGTCGCCGCAGCGCTGAAAGGCGGTGCGCGCATCGTGCAATACCGCGACAAGCGCGCTGACGCCGAGCGTCGCCTGTCCGAGGCGCGCGAGATTCAAGCCTTATGCGCAGCGGCGGGCGCGACGTTCATCGTGAATGACGATCTTCAGCTCGCGCAGGCATCGCAGGCGGACGGCGTGCACCTCGGACGCGACGACCACTCAATCCAAGACGCGCGTTCGGCGCTCGGCCCGCGCGCACTCATTGGCGTGTCGTGTTACGACGAAATCGAACGCGCGCATGCTGCGGCCGCCGCCGGCGCCGATTACCTCGCGTTCGGGAGTTTTTATCCGTCGCCGACCAAGCCCAATGCGCCACGGGCGACGATTGAACTACTCGCCGAGGCTTCGGATGCGTTCGACCTGCCGCTGTGCGCGGTCGGCGGCATTACGCCGGATAACGGTGGCATCCTCATGACCGCCGGCGCAAGCATGCTCGCGGCGATCACCGGTGTGTTCGACGCACCGGACGTCGAAGCCGCTGCAGCGGCCTACGCGCGCCTTTTCTGAATTTATGCGGCGGCGAAGCGCAGCGGCTGCACGCGCCCGTAGGTCATCGTGCGCCACAGCCATTCCATCGGTCCGATGCGGTAGCGCTCCAACCACCATCCGCTGAACCACACCTGCGCAGCGAACAATACGAGCGCCATGACGGTCGTTGCGGCGCGGCCGTACTCGCCATACAAACCAAGTCCATAGCCGTAGAACAGCAGCGTGAACACGGCCGAGTGCGTGAGGTAATTCGTCAGCGCCATACGCCCGGCGGGGGCGAGCCGCGAGAGCACGCGCGCGGGTGCCGCGCGTCGTAGCAAAAGCGCGATCGACGAAACATACGCGAGGCACAACGCAAGGTTCGCGACGGCTGCTGCAGAGAATACTTTCGCGCCGGCGATGGTCGGGTACATCATCTCGGCAGCGTCGGCATTCATCCCAACGTATAGCGCGGCCGGGATTCCCAGCAAGAACCCGAACAGCGCGAGCCGCCGAAACAACGGCGCGGATCCATCGGGTGCGCTAAAGATGCCCGCACGCCCGAACGAAGCGCCGATCAAAAATAGGCCCAGAATCGACGTGGAGAAGAACAGCCAACCGCCGCCACCGTAGAGGGTCGTCCATTCGTGAAGCCGCCATGCGACCGCTTCCATGTATGTACCCGATGCGTAAACAAGGTGGCCGTGTGCGATATCTGCCGTCATTGAGGCACGGCTTGCCTCAAATTGCGCAAGCAACTCCGGTCCCTTCGGGGAACTCATCGCAAAGTCGATGGAGACTGCGCCGAGCCACATCAACACGGGCGCGACGAGCAAAAACGCGACACCCCACTTCCAGAGTCGCTGCGCTGGCGTCCGCGCGAACAGTAACAAGAGAAAGCCGACCAACGCGTACATCAGAAGGATGTCGCCGTTCCAAACGAGGAATGCGTGGGCAGCGCCGATCAACAACAGCCCAAACAAGCGTCGGGCAAACAATCGTCGCGGGGCAGCGCTGCGAGCGAGTGCGCGATCGAGGAATATCACAAACCCGATGCCGAACAAGAGCGAGAACATCGTGTAGAACTTGCCTTGGACGAACACATACACGAACCAGGCGACCGCATAATCGATGCCGGTCAGCGTCGTGTCCAGACCGAATACCACGGCCTGCATGGGCCGCTGGAAATACTCGATGTTCATGAGCAGGATACCCAGCAGTGCGAAGCCGCGGATAATGTCGAGTGAATGGATGCGCTCCGCCGGCGTGGTCGGTTCTGGTGTCATCGGAAATCCCCCCGGATTATCGGTATCGGCCGAACCGAGTATGCCCTAAAATTGGCGATATGCCAGTTGACCACTTTTTAGAAGCACAGCGATACATTCCAGGCGGGGTGAACTCTCCGGTCCGCGCGTTCCGCGGCGTCGGTGGTGAGCCGTTGTTCATCCGTCGCGCATTCGGACCGTATGTCGAATCGGAGCAAGGCGACCGATACATCGACTATGTCGGCTCATGGGGGCCGATGATTTGCGGCCATGCACATCCGGCCGTGATCGAAGCGGTGCAGAGAACCGCAGCGGACGGCTTGAGCTTCGGTGCGCCGTCGGTGCTCGAGACCGAGCTAGCTCGACGCGTCTGCATGCTGGTGCCGTCGATCGAACAAGTGCGATTTGTGAGTTCGGGTACCGAAGCGACCATGAGCGCAATCCGTCTCGCGCGCGGCGCGACGGGCCGGGATGCAATCGTGAAGTTCGAAGGGTGCTACCACGGCCATTCTGATTCGCTGCTCGTGAAGGCGGGCTCCGGCGCGCTGACGCTCGGCGTACCGACCTCGCCCGGCGTCCCCGCAGACTTCGCGCGCCACACCATCACGCTGCGCTACAACGACGCGGACGCGGTGCGCGAGTGCTTCGAAGAGTTTGGGCCGCGCATCGCGGCGGTCATCGTCGAACCCGTCACGGGCAACATGAACTGTGTGCCGCCCGTTCCAGGTTTTCTAGAAGCCTTGCGCGCGCAATGCGACGCGCACGGTGCGCTGTTGATTTT
>CAYODZ010000110.1:0-3380 GCA_964402835.1 uncultured Gammaproteobacteria bacterium
TGAAGAAGGCACCTATATTCGAAGAGGGTCACCAAATGAGGAATGGATACGCCAATGGAGCCTTCAAGCGATAGAAGCCGATACCTTTGCGTAGGCCTGGTCGCCGTTGTGGTCGCCGCAGCCATTCTGCCGGGCTGTGTGGACCACGAGCACGAGCGCTATCTGCGCCGCGCCGACACAATTACGCTCGGCGCGGGCAACGCGCCAGCCTTCAACAGCGCCGTACACACCGTCGATCCCTGGCCGTGGTATTCGCAAAATGCCAACATCAACGTGGACGGCAAGAAGGCCCTGATTGCCACCCGGCGTTACCAGCATGACGACGTCGAGACGCCTGTAAACCCGGGCGAAGTTGATGAGATTTTCAGACGAAGCCCACCGCCACGACCCCCCGGAATCGCCGATCCGTATGGCGGCGGCGCCGTGGAGGGAGCAGTGGAGGAAAAGAAATAGGCGAGAGCCGGCACGCGCAAATCAGGACGGACTGCCCGCGCCTCAACAATCTACGCCCTCGCTCCGTCGGGTGATCCAGCGCAGCGATGGCCGGAGGCAAAATGGCGACCAGTGGGCTCTTATGAGCTTTAGGAGCCAAGTGAGGGGAGCATGGGTCCTTGTGGGCGTGGTTGGACTCGGGCTTCTCATGACAGGTTGTACGATGGGCGCTGGTTTGTTTGGCGCCGCACCGCTTGTGCCGCCATCGGATGAACGACCATCGGATGAGCCTCTCTATCTAGCCAAGCTTCATTATGAAAACGGGGACTATGGTCTTGCCGAGAAATTTTATCGACGTGCTGTAGAGGCCAACCACAACAGCATCGATGCATGGCTTGGCCTGGCGGCCTGCTATGACCGGTTACGTCGCTTTGATCTAGCGGAGCGCGCCTATCGCGAGGTCATCGAAAAGGTGGGCCACACGCCCACTGTGCTGAACAATCTTGGCTACCATTACATGCTGCGTGGTGACCTTTACCAAGCCAAAAGATATCTGTTGGCCGCTTTGAAGAAGGATCCTCACAACCCCCAGATCCAGCACAATCTGGCGCTGCTGGAGACCTGGGAGACCGCCCCCGGAGGAGCCATAAGGTAGGATGCCGGGTCCCATCTGTTGTCACATCGGCGCGTTGATTGCCTAGGTCACTTCCTTGTTGCGATGCTGAGGTGGGACGCGTTCATGTAACCCGCGCATGGCTGCAAATGCTCGCGTATGATGAGAGTTGCTCCCATTGCCGGTCACGCTGCGCAGAACGGCCGATGGCCTGTTGCGGGTGGGCGGGGTTATTTTCTTCTGTGGTTTCTAAATAGGCCACTCGGCTTAGCGCACCGTCGGACGGTGCCTAGACCATCAGGCCGAATAGATTCTCTGCTCGCGAGCCACTACGTATAGTTTGCGCTGATGATTTCGCCTTAGCTAAATCAGCGAGCGCTGGTGTGGCAACCGTCCAGGCCAGTTTCTATGTAGCACGTTGGAAAAGGATAAAGCTATGAACGTGAATAGAATTTTCACACGCTTTGTGCGGGACGAATCCGGCGCGACGGCCATCGAGTATGGCCTCATTGCCGGTTTGCTCTCGGTCGTCATTATCACCGCGGTAACGTTGGTTGGAACCAATCTTGATGCGACCTTCAACGCCGTCGCGACCGCGCTTACTCCATAACCGCAACCGCTCGGCGGCACCACGCCTGGGCGCCAGCGCGGAAACAAGGCGGAGGGCTACGTCGCCCTCCGCCGCCCCTTACGAAAGCTGTAGGAACGACAGTCGAGAAGAAGACAATGGTAACACTTGAGCCATTTGCCACTCTGGGCGCCGTTTTGGTGTTTTCGGCCGTGATGGTCTATGCAGGGTTTTCGGATCTGACAGCCTTGAAGATTCGCAACTGGCTGATCGGTCTGCTGGTGGCCTCCTACGCTTTGCTAGCACCGCTCGCTGGGTTTGGCCTTCAGGAAATTGGCTTGAGCATAGCCGCTGGCGCGGTCGTTCTTGTGATTGCCTTTGCCTTGTTCAGCTTCGGCTGGATTGGGGGCGGCGATGCCAAGCTCGCCGCTGCCACCACGCTGTGGCTTGGGGCCGACCACACACTTGCCTATCTCTTCTACACGGCGCTGCTCGGCGGCGGGCTAGCCATCAGCCTGCTCATGTTCAGGGCCGTCATGATCCCGCTGTCCTGGCATCGCCAGGCGTGGATCGGTCGTCTGCACGCCAGCGAAACCGGGATCCCTTATGGAGTGGCAATGGCCGCAGCGGGGCTGATTGTTTTTAAAGAGACACCCTGGATGGAAAGTTTTCTGTGAGCAGGGCCAAGTGAACCCTGTCCTAAACCGAAAGGGATAATTCGATGTTGCGCATAGTTCTTCTCGTGCTGGCCCTGGCCGCTGGTGGCGTTGCTGCCTGGCTTGCGGTGTCGTTTGTAGGTGGAGAAGCGCCGCCGACTTTCGTTAACGCGCCGGCGGCGCCGTCCCAGGAGGTGCTGGTTGCCGCTAGCGATCTCGCCCAAGGTGACAAGCTCGACGCCGCGAATTTGCGCTGGCACGCTTGGCCGGAGGATGCCGTCAATGCCGCCTTTATCCTTCGCTCTGTTCGGCCGGATGCCATTGAGACGCTGTCGGGTACCATCGTCCGCTACCGTTTCATTACCAGCGAGCCGATTCTCGAGGAGAAGCTCGCGAGTGCCGAGGCGAGCTTTCTTTCGGCAATCCTCCCATCGGGCATGCGGGCGGTCGCTTTGCGAGTATCAGCGGAAAACACTGCCGGTGGTTTTATCTTGCCCAACGACCGCGTTGACGTGCTTCACACGGTGAGCAGAGGACAGGACGGCAGCGGCTCTGGCGGCGCGGTCACGCGAACACTTCTGCGCAACGTGCGGGTGCTGGCGATCGACCAAACGACTAAAGAGAAAACCTCCGACGCCGTGGTCGGCAAGACGGCCACACTGGAACTGGACCCCGAACAGACCGAGGCGATCACTGCCGCCCAAGCTGCCGGCACGCTGTCACTTTCGCTTCGCTCGGTAGCCGATAATGATGAGTTGCAAGGCGTAATCTTTAAGGAGCCTAAGAAGCTTAAGGAGCCTGCGAAGCTGGACACAAGCCGGACGGTCCGCATCTTCCGCGCAGGGAAAAGCGAGTTTAGCACGATCCAGTAATTTAGCGCCGCATCGGTGCGACTCGCCAAGGTGTACGAGCTCAAGAGCAGAGCGGCAAGGAGCCGCAAGACGATGACAAATTTAGCCTACAGTCATGCAACTGAAACCGATGACCAACTGGCGCTCGGGCCGCCCGAGATCGCGCCGGTTCCGCGGATCACGATCCACGCCTTCTTTGAGACCTCGGAGATGGCGGCAGCCATGGAGAGCGCGGCCGTCGATCGACGAATGTCGCGAGC
>CAYODZ010000111.1:0-12608 GCA_964402835.1 uncultured Gammaproteobacteria bacterium
CACCCGGGTGGACGAAGAATGCTGGGCTACCGGTGCTCGCGAGCGTCGCTGCAATCTTGCTGCCGATGTGCCCCGACTTGCCCATGCCGGTGACCACGATGCGGCCGCGGCAGGCCAACATGTGCCGGCAGGCCCTTACGAACGAATCGTCAACCCGGTCTACCAGCGCGGAGACCGCTTCGGCTTCGGTCTCGAGCACGGCGCGGCCCAGTGCCAGCAATTGGGAATCGCTCATGGCCTAATCGTACAGCAGCCATTGATAACAGACGAACGCGACGAGAAGCACGCCGCCCTCGGCCCGCCCGAGCCGTGCCGGGCCAGGGCGCATGAACGCCATGGCCGCAACGGCGAGCGTGATTGCGAGCATCACCGGAAAATCGCGTGTCAGCACTTCGGGGTCGACGCGCCCCGGCGCAATCAGACCCGGAAGGCCGAGCACGACAAGGAGATTGAACATATTGCTGCCCAACACGTTACCGACCGCAATGTCGTGCTCGTCGCGCATCGCAGCCGCGACGGTCGCCGCGAGCTCGGGGAGACTCGTTCCGATCGCGATGACGGACAGTCCGATTACCGTGTCGCTGACACCCCAGACTTCGGCAATTGTCGCGGCGCCCCAGACGACCGATCGTGAACTCACGAGCAGAACGCCGAGTCCGACGGCGAGCCACACGAGCGAGCGCGGTAGTGACATTTCGGGGAGCTCGCCAGCGACCGCATCATGATCGGCCTCGCCGCGCTTGCCGATCCAATACATCCACACGAGCAGCGGCAACACACCTGCGACGAGTACGAGGCCGTTGCCGCGCATCAGGTCGCCGTCGCGTAGCAGGAACCAACTGATCGCGATGATGAGGAACAGCACCGGAATCTCGCGCTTGATTGTCTTGCTGCGGAGCGTCAATGGCGCGATGAGCGCCGCAGCGCCGAGGACCAGCGCGCAGTTCGTAATGTTTGAACCGAGCGCATTGCCAACGGCGATGCCGGGATTGCCGTCTAGCGCTGCGATGACGGAGACGAGCATCTCCGGCGCGGACGTGCCCAGGCCGACAATCGTCAATCCGATGAACAGCGGGGACAGCCCGAGGTTGCGGGCGGTTCCGGCGGCGCCGGCGACGAACCGGTCGGCGCCCCATGCGAGAAAGCAGAACCCGGCAATGACAGCAATGGCAGGCATTATCATGCGGCGAATGATAAAGGATTTCGGTATCATGCCGCGATGCAGACCGGCGACATCCACCGCTTGATTCAAGAGGGCTTACCCGACGCACAAGTCGACGTTCGGGGTGACGACGGTGTGCATTTCGAGGCGCTCGTCGTGTCCGATGCTTTTGCCGGCAAGCGACAGATTGAGCGCCATCGATTGGTCTACGCCACGCTGGGCGACCGAATGGGCGGAGAAATCCATGCGCTGTCGCTTGTCACGCTGACCCCGGAGGAACGTGGATAAGCTCATTATCACGGGCGGCGTGCCGCTCGAGGGCGAAGTCAGAATTTCGGGTGCGAAAAACGCGACGCTGCCCATCCTCGCGGCAACACTGCTCGCCGATGGCCCCGTCACCGTCGGCAACGTCCCGCATCTACACGACGTGACGACGACCATCGAGCTTCTCGGCCGCATGGGCGTCGGCGTCACCATCAACGACAAGGCCGGTGTCGAAGTTGACCCGCGCGAGATTCGCGAATTTTACGCGCCGTACGAGCTCGTCAAGACGATGCGCGCGTCGATTCTCGTGCTCGGCCCGCTGGTCGCGCGGTTTGGCAGCGCCGATGTGTCGCTGCCTGGCGGTTGCGCAATCGGCGCGCGGCCGGTGAACCTGCACATCCAGGGCCTACAACAGATGGGTGCCGACGTGCGCGTCGAGGGTGGTTACATTCGCGCGAAGGCGTCGCGGCTCCACGGCGCGCACATCGTGATGGACCTCGTATCCGTGACCGGCACAGAAAATCTGATGATGGCGGCCGCGCTCGCGGACGGCACCACGATCATCGAGAACGCCGCGCGTGAACCCGAAGTCGTCGACCTCGCGGACTGCCTGAACCAAATGGGCGCGGACGTGCGCGGCGCCGGGACCGATACGCTCGAAATCGTGGGCGTCGAATCACTGAGCGGCACCGAGTATCGCGTGATGCCGGATCGTATCGAGACCGGCACCTACCTCGTCGCAGGCGCGATTACCGGGGGACACGTGCGCGTGCGAGATACTCGGCCTGATTTACTCGAGGCCGTGCTGGTCAAGCTTCGCGAGGCTGGCGCAGCGATTACCACCGGCGACGACTGGATCGAGCTCGACATGCGCGGCAAGCGTCCGCGTGCGGTGAACATCCGCACGGCGCCGTATCCTGGCTTCCCCACGGATATGCAGGCGCAGTTCTGTGCGTTGAACGCCGTGGCGCTCGGCACCGCAAATATCGTCGAGACGGTGTTCGAAAATCGATTCATGCACGCGCTCGAGATGCAGCGGCTGGGCGCGGACATCCAGATCGATGGGCACAATGCCGCGATACGCGGCGTCGAGTACCTAACGGCCGCGCCCGTCATGGCCACCGACCTGCGTGCGTCGGCGAGCCTCGTGCTCGCGGGCCTCGTTGCGAACGGCGAAACGACGGTTGAACGTATCTACCACATCGACCGGGGCTACGAGCGCATCGAAGAGAAGCTCGCGCAGCTCGGCGCGCGAATCCGCCGCGTGCCGTTCTAACCCGGCTGCAGGGACGCGCGTTCACCAACGGTGGCCGCGAACTTCAGCGTCTCTCCGTCGCGCACGATGCGTAATTCCACCGCCGTTCCTGGGCGTAAACCGGCAATTCGATTGAGCGCATCGCGCGAATCGAGCACCGGAGCGTCGTCGATGTGCGTAATCACGTCACCGGGCCGGACGCCGGCCGTCGCGGCCGGGCTGTTCCTGTAGACGCCGGCGACGAGTACGCCGCGCCCGTCGGGCAGGCCCATCCGCTCAGTCGCGTTGAGATCCTGCGGTTCCACGCCGAGGAAGCCGCGCAGCACGCGCCCATGCTCGAGCAGGTGTTGCATCACGCCATTCGCAAGGTCCGCCGGAATCGCAAAGCCGATTCCCTGTGAGCCACCGAAGTACGCGGTGTTGATACCGACGAGCTCCCCGCGCGTGTTCACGAGGGCGCCGCCGGAATTGCCGGGATTGATCGCCGCGTCGGTCTGTACAAAGTTCTCGAAGGTGTTCAGCCCGAGATAGTTCCGACCGGTGCCGCTGATGATGCCCTGCGTGACGGTTTGCCCGAAGCCATACGGATTGCCGATGGCAAGTACGACGTCGCCGACGCGTAGTTCGCTGATTCGCGCGAGCGCGATCGAAGGCAGCGACTCCACGCCGACCTTGAGCAGTGCGAGGTCGGTCTCGGCGTCGGTGCCGATGACTTCTGCCACTGCGACCCGGCCATCGGCGAGCGTGACCTGCACACCGTCCGCGCCCGCGATCACGTGATGGTTGGTCAGGATGTAGCCCCGTTCATCGACGACGACGCCCGAGCCTAGGCTCGTTTCCATGCGGTTCGGCGCCGGCAAGAGGTTGAACGGGTCGTCGAGCAAGTCGCTCCGGACGGGCACGCGGCGGGCGATGTGGACGTTGACGACGGCCGGTGCGGCGACCGCGACTGCGGCGGCGTAGGAGTCGCTGCGGCCGCTGTCCGTGAGTCCAAACCACGCCGGACGCAGCCAAACGACGACGAAGGCCAGCGCAAGGCCCACGGTCACCGAGCGCAGCAGGAAGGCAAAACTCATTCGAAGCGTGTCCATTGGCCCGAAACGGTAGCACCATCGGTCCGCGCGCCGGTAGCCCATCTTTCTGCGCGCCGGTATAATCCGTGTGTTGAGCTTCCGGATGGCACTGGAGAAGTCCTAGATGAGTAATGATGGCGTCGACCTGAAGAAGCGCCGGTTTTTGACCGTGGCCACCAGCGTGGTTGGCGGAATCGGCGTCCTCGCCGCCGGAATTCCTTTCGCTTCGTCGCTGCGGCCAAGCGAGCGCGCCCGCGCGCTCGGTGCGCCGGTCGAAGTGGACATCAGCGGGCTCGAGCCCGGCGCACTGATGCGCGTGCAGTGGCGCGGTCGTCCCGTCTGGATCGTGTCGCGTCCACCGGCGGTTCTCGAGCGCTTGTCCTCCGTCGAAGACGATCTCCGCGACCCCGAATCGCTCGTCGACTTACAGCCCGAGTACGCGCGTAACCAACACCGCTCGATCAGACCGGAGCTCCTCGTACTGATTGGCAGCTGCACCCACTTGGGTTGTTCCCCGACCTACCGGCCAGAGGTCGCGCCCGCGGACCTCGGCCCGCGTTGGCAAGGCGGCTTTTTCTGCGCATGCCACGGCTCGCGCTTCGATCTCGCCGGACGGGTGTATTCCGGCGTGCCGGCGCCGACGAATTTGCTGGTCCCACCGCATCAATATTTGAGCGACACGCTCATCCTGGTCGGCGAAGACGGGGAGACCGCCTGATGGAACAGAAGTCGACACAAGTCCCGTCCTCGGGCGGCGTGATGGGATGGATTAACGACCGCTATCCACTCGCGAAGATGTGGAACGAACACGCGGCCCAGTATTACGCGCCCAAGAATTTCAATTTCTGGTATTACTTCGGCGCAATTGCACTGGTCGTGCTCGTCATCCAGATCGTCAGCGGCATCTTCCTCACGATGTACTACAAGCCCAGCGCCGCCGATGCATTCGCCTCCGTCGAATACATCATGCGCGAGGTCGAATGGGGCTGGCTGATTCGCTACGTCCATTCGACCGGCGCGTCGGCGTTCTTCATCGTCGTTTACCTGCACATGTTCCGCGCGCTGATGTACGGGTCGTATCGCGGCCCGCGTGAGCTGTTGTGGCTGATCGGTATGTTCATTTACCTCGCGCTGATGGCCGAGGCATTCATGGGGTACATGCTGCCCTGGGGCCAGATGTCGTATTGGGGCGCGCAGGTCATCATCTCGCTGTTCGGCACCATCCCGTTCATCGGGCCGGACCTTGCCGAGTGGATTCGGGGCGACTATTTCGTCTCCGACGCGACGCTGAACCGATTCTTCGCGTTGCACGTGATCGCGTTACCGCTCGTGTTGTGTGGCCTCGTGGTCGCGCATCTGCAGGCACTTCACGAAGTCGGATCAAGCAACCCGGATGGCATCGAGATTAAGAAATTGAAGGGCGCGGACGGCCACCCGGTGGATGGCGTGCCGTTCCATCCTTACTACACGGTCAAAGACACCGTCGGCGTCACCGTGTTCCTGATTTTCTTCGCGGTCATCGTGTTCTTCCTTCCGGAAGGCGGTGGTTATTTCCTTGAGCACGCGAACTTCGTACCTGCGGATCCGATGGTCACGCCGGAGCACATCGCGCCGGTCTGGTACTTCACGCCGTTTTACGCGATGTTGCGCGCGATTCCGCACCCGTTCTTTGGCGTGGTCGTCATGGGTTCGGCGGTGATGATCCTGTGCTTGCTACCGTGGCTCGATCGCAGTCCGGTAAAGTCGATCCGCTACAAGGGGCCGATCAGCAAGGTCGCGCTCGCATTGTTCGTCGTGTCGTTCGTTGCGCTCGGCTATCTTGGACTTGAGGGGGTGACGCCGCTGAACACGCTGCTCGCGCGCATCTTCACGGCGATTTACTTCGCATTCTTCCTGCTGATGCCGTGGTATTCGGCCATCGACCGGACGAAACCGGTTCCGGAACGGGTGACCCACTGATGAAACGAGTAATTTTCGGGTTATTGGTTGTTGCGCCGTTCGCGGCGTTCGCCGCGTCGGAATCGGCCATTCCGCTGGAGCCTGCGAACATCGACGTGGCCGACCAGCGGGCGCTGCAGCGCGGCGCGGGCCTGTTCGTGAACAGCTGCATGGGTTGTCACTCAGCGAAATACATGCGCTGGAACCGTGTCGCCAAAGACATCGGCATCACCGAGGACCAGTTGACAGAATTTCTGCAGACGACCGGCGACGGACCCGGCGATCAGCTGCGCGTCGCGATGCGCGCGGACGACGCCGAGCGTTGGTTCGGCATTACGCCCCCGGATCTATCGTTGACCGCGCGTTCACGCGGTACGTTTGATGTTAGCGGGACCGACTGGGTCTACAACTTCCTGCTCTCGTTCTACGTCGACGACAGCAAGGCGACCGGCGTGAATAACTTGGTGTTCCCTGAGACCGCGATGCCGCACGTGCTGTCCGACTTGCAAGGGCTGCAGCGCGCGGTGTTCGAAGAGGGTCAGTTCGTGCGCTTCGAGCAGGTGCGCGAAGGCACCCTAAGCGCTGAAGAGTACCGCCGGGCGGCGCGCGACATCACGACCTTCATGAGCTACCTCGCGGAGCCGGTGCAGGCTGAACGGCGCGCGCTCGGCACAATGGTGATTCTGTTTCTCCTGGTTTTCTTGGTGCTCGCGTACCTGACGAAGCGCGAATACTGGAAAGACGTTCACTAGCAACGTGGCCAAAAAAACACCACCGCCGCCCCTGCTCGCCACTGATTCCGCGGCGGGCCGGCGCACGACGCTGACGCTGTTCTCGCGACCCGCTTGCGTCCGCAGCCACCGTGCGCGCCTCGTGCTCTCCGAAAAGGGTATTCACTGCGACATCGTGAGCATCGAGGGCGACGAGCTGCCTGAGGATCTCGCGGAGCTGAACCCGTACGGCAGCGTGCCGACGCTCGTTGATCGAGGGTTGGTGCTCTATGACGCGCGGGTGCTGATGGAATATCTCGACGAGCGATTTCCGCACCCGCCGCTCATGGCGATTGACCCGGTCGCGCGCGCGCTCGCGCGCATGACGATGGTGCGGATGGAGCAAGACTGGTTCACGCTGGTCCAGGACCTTGAGGGCCGCGCTGCGCGCGCCGCGGAGAAAGCGCGTAAGCGTTTGAGCGAAAGCCTCGTCGCTTCCAGCGAGCTGTTCGCGGCCAAGCCGTTTTTTCTGAGCGATGAATTCTCGCTCGTCGATTGCACCGTCCTGCCGGTCTTGTGGCGGCTCGAACGGTGGGGCGTCGCGCTGCCGGCGGCTGCGGAACGCCACATCGCGCGCTATACCGACCGCATGTTCCGTCGCGAATCGTTCCGTGCCAGTCTCACCGAACTCGAGCGTGAGATGCGCGCCGGATGAACTCCCAGCGGCCCTACCTGGTCCGCGCGATCCACGAGTGGATTTGCGACAACGGTGAGACGCCTGTAATCCTCGTGGATGTGTCACACCCCGGCGTCCGCGTGCCTGAGGCGTTCGTGAATGATGGGCGAATCGTGTTGAACGTTTCGCCACAGGCAACGGATGGACTCAGTATCGGCAATGACACCATCGCGTTCTCGGCACGCTTTGGCGGTCTACCCGAATCTGTGGAGCTTCCCGTCGCGGCAGTGCTTGCGGTTTATTCCCGCGAAAGCCAACACGGTATGTTGTTCGCGGTCGGCGAGGATGGCGAAATTGCATCGAGCGGACTCGACGACGACGATGGGCCCGACGACGACGGCCCGGGTGGATCGCCACGCGACCGCTCGCACCTCCGGGTCATTAAATAATCAGGATTCGCCGGGCTCGTAGGTCCGGCCGCCGTCCTTCGGCATCTCAGCGCCCTCCATCGCAGCACCCAGCATCACGATCGTTCCGCTGTCGCGCGCAGCGCCGCTGCGCGTGAATTCGAAGCGGTAACGGCGACGGATTTGGAGCCGTCCGCGTGGATTTCGCGCGACCCCAAGCTCGGACAGCGCCACCGTTTGGTCAAGAAGTTGGACTTCGTGCGCCCGGCACAGGTGCTTGCAGAGCGTGACCGCGCGCTCACGGGCGCGCATCGAATCGACCCAGAACCAGATTATCGCCGCGCCACCGGCGAGCCACAGGAGTTCAGAGATCTGCATCGGCGCCCGTCGAATCCGGGAACACCTTTCCCGGGTTGAGTATTCCCCTCGGATCGAATTGTCGCTTGATGGCTTGCATCAGCGCGAGCGCGGCCGGTGCGATTTCCAACGTAAGGAACTCGCGCTTGTCGTAGCCAATGCCATGCTCGCCGGATAGCGTTCCATCGAGTTCGAGGACGAGCGCGAACAGTTCGTCAAGACACGCGTGCATTGCATCCATCTCGGTCGAATCGCCGAGTAGATTCACATGTAGGTTCCCGTTCCCCGCATGCCCAAAGCTCACGATCAACACGCGGTGCTTGCGACCGAGTTCGGCGATGCCGTCGACGAGTTCGGGCAAGCGTGACACCGGCACGGCCACGTCCTCGTTGATCTTGTGGGGCTTCAGTTTGCGCTGCGCCGGGGACAGGGCGCGGCGGCAACGCCACAGCGATTCGATCGCTGCGGCATCCTGCGCAACGTTTAAGTCGAGTACGCCGTCCGTGTCGGCGAGTCCGCGCAACGTGGCGAGTTCGGCCGCGACCGTTTGCGGGTAGCCATCGCATTCGATGAGCAGCAATGCACCGGCCTGTTTCCCGATACCGACGTCCTCGAACGCACGCACCAGGTCGAGCGCCGTGCCGTCCATGAATTCCAGCGTGCACGGCGTCACGCCACCCGCCATGATTCGCGCGACCGCGCGCGCGGCGGACGGCGCATCGCGATACTCGGCGCGCAAGGTCGCGCGGGTGGATTGCAGCGGCGTGAGCTTCAGCGTCGCTTCCGTAATCAGCGCGAGCGTGCCTTCGCTGCCGAGCAGCAAGCGCGTGAGGTCGTACCCGACCACGCCCTTGGTGGTTGCCGTACCCGTGCTGATTGTGTCGCCGGTGCCAGTCACCGCGCGCAGTCCGAGCACGTTCTCGCGGACCGTCCCGTACTTGACGGCCCTCGGGCCGCCCGCGTTGCAGGCGAGGTTGCCGCCCACCGTCGAGTAGCGGGCGCTGGTTGGATCCGGCGCCCAGAAAAAACCGGCCGCCGCGGCGGCGCGTTGAACCTCGCTGTTCAACACGCCCGGTTCCACGACGAGTGTCCGGTTGGCTGCATCCAGAGCGACGATGCGATTCATCTGTTCGAACGAGATGACGACGCCGCCCATGACCGGTACCGCTGCACCGGTCGTTGCCGAGCCAAGGCCACGCGCGACGACCGGCGTGCGTGTGTCATGGCAGACGCGAACGAGCGCAGCAACTTCGGCTGCATCAGCCGGCACCGCGACGGCGGCCGGCAGCGCCTGCCGTCGACTGTTGTCGTAACCCGCGGCGACCCGGCTGGCGCTATCTGTTCGCAGCGCGCCCGCGGGCATGACCGACCGCAACGTCGCAATAATCCGTTCATCCATCGCGGAATTACAGCACGATTCGAACGGCGTTGCGCCACCATCTCACGGTCGGGGCGGTGGGTGATCCACAAACGGTAACCAGGTCGACACGAACCGGCAGTGAATCCCCGAGCCCGCTGAAGCACAAGTACTCCTTGATGGCGCCGGTCAAGCGGCGCGCCTTGCGTCCATCGACGCTTGCGCGCGCGTCATCGTGCGGTCGTCCGATACGCGCGCGGACTTCGATGATGGCGAGGATGCCGCCGTCACGCATGATGAGGTCGAGTTCGCCGCGTCGCCCGCGCCAGTTTGCGCAGACAAGGGACAGGCCTTGGGATTCAAGCCAAATTTGCGCCATCCGTTCCGCGTCGCGCCCCAGCGCGTGCCGCGGGTCGACGCTCACGGCGTCGGCGGCGCCTCGAATTCGGTGGGAAATTCGAACGGTCTGGCGAGTCCACCGCTGAATTGTGCCCAGACGAGCGAACGCTGGATGCGTCCGTCGTCGGTGAGGTGCAACGCGCCGGTCGCCGCCGGCATGGGTTCGCGCAGCAGCGCTGGATCGTGGCGCAGGACCGGCGCTAGCCGATACGCGTCATAGCCAAGCGCGAACAAGCGTGTGTTCCGCTCCATATCGGAGCCGAACTCATCGGCGAGTTGTTGCCGCGTCCTGGCGGTCTCGGGGTCAGGGTCGATGACCCAAGGCATGTCGGTGAATGCAATCCCGTTCAAGTCACCATCGGCGCTGCGGTCCGCGACGCCCGTGTAGAGGTGCGAGGACGCGAACACCGGCAAATCGGACGCGTGGTGAAAACGCAACTGCGGACGCAGCGAGCGCGCCTGTTGCGGCGTGGCGACGATGAACACGAAATCCGCATCGCGCCGTCGGCGTGGCTCGGCCTGCAAATCGGCACGCAGTACCACGCGCAGTGTCGACAGGCGCGCGCGGCTTTCATCAATCGCGAGTGCCCGCGTGATAGGCGCGGAATGGTCGCGTTGACTTGGGTCATACCATTGCGTGGCGAGTACCGCGCCACCTTGCTCCTCGAACTGATTCGCGAATGCATTTAGCATCCGGGCGCCGAGTTCGCTGTCGGGTACGAGCGCGACTGCGCGCGTGTGGCCCGAAAGGATCGCGCGGTCCGCAATCTGGATCGCTTCATCCTCCGGCACCAAGCCGAACGAGTAGAAGGATGTTGGCGTCACGCCATAATCGACGGTATTCAATGCGAGCACCGGTACCGTCAGGCCGCCGGCCTCGGCTAGCGCCGCAACGGCTTCTTTCTGCAACGGACCAACCACGAAGTCGGCGCCACTTGCGACCGCGTCCCGGTAGTACTCCACTGCGCGCTCCGGCGATTCGCCGGTGTCGTAGAAACGAACGACCGGGCGGCGCGCGTCGGCGGGGCTCCGATACAGCGCTGCGAGGAACCCGTCGCGGACCGCCTCGCCCGCACTCGCGAAGCGGCCACTGAGCGGGAGCAGCACGGCAAACTCGCGCACACCGACCGACAAACGTCGCTGCTCGTCCATGAGTCGCGGCAAAAACGTGGTAATTGCTGGATGCGCAGGATAGGCGCGGCGCCACGCGGCGACGGCCGCGTCAAAGTTCCACGGGTCTTGCCAAGCGCGCCGACGCAATTCAACCAGCGCGAGCCAGCCATCAAGTACGGGGTCGCCGCCGGAGACGTCGGCGGAGTCGATTTGACGCAGCGCGCGCCAAATCTGCTGATGGTTTGCGCTGACATCGGACTCGAGCGTGAGGAACGCCTCGCGCGCGACGAACCGTTCGACGGCGGTGCTCGGTTGGCCAAGCAACAAATAAGCGTCGCCCTGCAGTTGCAGCGTGCGCGCGGTGAGTCCCCTCGGCAACGTCGAAAGATTGCGCGGGAGCTGGCGCAGGGCGTCAGCCGGTCGCCCGTCGACCAGCGCGAGCTCACTCGAGAGCAGTTGCGCGAGCACGGTCCCGTAATCGTCAAGCGTGGTTAAGTCAACGCGGTCGAGGAGGGCGCGCGCAGCGGCATAGTCGCCTGCATCGCGCTGCAATTCGGCGGCACGGACGCGTAAGCGCGATGCTTCAGCGGCCGGTGCGCGATCGGCCGCCTGAGCGTAGATAGCCGCAGCTTCCGCCGGGCGCCCGAGTTCCGCCAGCCGCGCGGCGACGGTGGTATCCGGCGTATCGGTCCGCTCACGCGGCGCAGGCGCCGCGCAGGCCGCCAGCAGCGCGGCCGCGATTGCGACGACGGGCCAGGACAGTTTGTTCGTTCGGGCTTGCGTGTGCATGGGGTCAGCCATGAAGATGGGCAGTCAGTATCCCGACGGGTATTCAGAGTGTCAATTGAAGCTGGAACGCTTTACGTCGTTGCGACGCCGATCGGTAACCGGGGCGATTTCACGGATCGCGCGCGCGCGGTGCTCGGCGCAGTCGCGTTGGTGCTCGCGGAGGATACGCGCAGGACGCGTCCCTTGCTGCGCGATCTCGGAATTACGACGCCGCTACTCGCGCTACACGAGCACAATGAGCGCGCACGGACTGCAGAATTGGTCGATCGACTCGGGCGAGGCGAGGCGCTCGCGCTCGTGAGCGATGCCGGGACGCCGTTGATTAGTGACCCGGGTTTCCTGCTCGTTCGCGCTGCGCGCGATGCGGGCTATGTCGTGAGCCCCGTTCCGGGTGCCTGCGCCGCGATCGCGGCGTTGTCGGTCGCAGGACTGCCCGCCGATCGATTCGCATTCGAGGGGTTCTTGCCGCCAAAGGCGGTCGCGCGCCGCCGTACGCTTGAAGCGCTCGCGCACGAGGCGCGGACGCTTGTGTTCTACGAAGCGGTGCACCGCGTGCGCGAGACGCTCGTTGATCTCGCGGCGATTTTTGGTGCCGAGCGCGCCGCGTGCGTGGCGCGTGAACTCACCAAAATCCACGAAACGGTGTGCGCGGGGACGCTCGGAGCGCTTGCCGCGTGGGCCGCATCGGATGACGACGTCATCCGCGGCGAGGTCGTGCTCGTC
This sequence comes from uncultured Gammaproteobacteria bacterium, assembly GCA_964402835.1. Lineage (GTDB taxonomy): Bacteria > Pseudomonadota > Gammaproteobacteria > Natronospirales > JAIVGZ01 > JAIVGZ01. Next base: position 12,224 of record CAYODZ010000111.1, read on the forward strand.
GTGGAGGGTGCGTCCGAGTCGGTCGCCGCACACGCCATCGATGCGCGGAAGTTGCTGCTCGAACTCGCGCGCGAACTGCCCGCGGCGAAGGCTGCGCAGATCACGGCCAAAGTGACTGGCGAGCCGCGCAAGGTGCTGTACCAATGGCTGGTCGATTCCCAGACCCGCCGTCCGTAGTGGTGGTAGAATCGCGGCCGAGTCAGCCAGGCAGTCGCTGCGCCCCTAGCGCAGAGGAAAGTCCGGGCTCCACAGGGCAGGGTGCCAGGTAACGCCTGGGCGGCGCGAGCCGACGGCCAGTGCCACAGAAAACAAACCGCCTAAGCGCCCTCGGGCGCCGGTAAGGGTGAAAAGGTGCGGTAAGAGCGCACCGCGCGGCTGGCAACAG
>CAYODZ010000112.1:0-2797 GCA_964402835.1 uncultured Gammaproteobacteria bacterium
CGGTGGCGCCGGATGCGTCGATGGTGGCGCCGTCCATCAGGCCGACGCGGTCGCCGGTAATCTCAACCGTGCCGCCGACGTCGTCGGCCGAGCTCGCGTCGATCGTGCCGGCAACCATCGTGGTCCCGTCGCCGCCGCCGAGACGAACGACGCCGCCGACGCGCTCGACGCGCGTCGCGCTGATGACGCCTTCGTGGTTGACCGCGCTTCTGAAAATCGCATCGACCGCTTGTGCGGTCAGCAGCACTTGGCCGCCGTTCGCTTGGATCGTGCCCGAGTTGTGGACCGCGGCGTCGACGCCGTTCGGGTTCGACTGGATCTCGCCGCTCACTTCGAAGCGCAGCAGACCATCGCCGTCGAAGTCGACGTAAGTGCGCGTTGCGCCGGCGAGCGTGACCTGACCGTAGTCGGCGAGGATGACGCCTTCGTTGCTGACGGCGCCTGCAACGAGCGCGACCGAACCCGCTTGCGCGGCTTGAATCAATCCGCGGTTGACGATCATGCCGTCGCTGCCGCCGGCCGCTTGCTGGAAATCCCAGTTGCCGGACATGAAATCTTCGGGCGTCACATCGAGCGTGGTCGCGAGCAAGCTGTTCACGTTCACGCTGCCCGTCTCGCCGAACACGATGCCGTTCGGGTTCACGAGGAACACATTGCCGTTCGCGATGATCGCGCCGAAAATCTGGCTCGCGTTCTGGTCGTGGATGCGGTTCAGCGCGGTCGACTGCGCGTTCGGCTGCACGAACTCGACGGTGTGACCGGCGGCGACGTTAAACGTCTGCCAGTCGAGCGCGAGGTTCTGGGAACTTTGTTCGATGCGGGTGGTGGCGTCATCGGGTGTGACGATGCGGCCTTCACCGCCGCGGACGATGCCGCCGGTCGGGCCTTGCGAGAATGCCGCGGGCGAGAACGCCGCGCACAGAACAACGGAAACTGCGACGCGCAGCGTCACACTCCCCAAAGCGCCCGTAGTCGGGTGCCGTTGCCCCATTCCCTCTCCCGTTTGCAAAAAACTGGCGTCAAGCGAACCTGACGCGAGGTTACGAAATTAGCCCGTCCGCCTCAGGTAATCAACTGCCCTGAGTAAAAAAACTCGGTCATCTACCGGACTTAGAACGCGTAGCTCAGGTCGAACCACGTCTGGCTCGCGTCCTCGATATAGTCCGAATGGGTATCGGCGGGCTCGTGGTTCTCGCCGCCCGTGACCCACGCGTGCTGGAGCTTGAATGCCCACCGGCCGGGGATGTTGAAGCCCAGCGCAATGCCATAGCCGCCGCCGTCAAACTGCTCCGAAGCCTCCGGAGCCGGCGGATTCTCCCACCCAATCGAGTGGTCATAGAACGCGCCAAGTGTCCAACGATTCCCAAGCCTGGAAGTCCACTCGACCGAGCCGAACGCACCGTAATCGCCAAGGTACTTGGAGACGGGCAGCGCGCGAACCTGGTTCGCGCCACCGATGGAAAACCGCTCCATCGGCGCGAGCCGGTCGTCCGACCACTGCGCGGCGAAGCGAATCAGCAATGTGTTGCGCGGCGTAACGGCCTTCAGGCGCGAGTAACCGAACGTGACCTTGTCGAAGCTCGGCACCGTGTTCGTGTTACCGGGCGGTGGCGCGAACCCCGGTGCGCTGACGTCCTCATCGGACGGCACGCCGAAGCGATCGTCCAGGCCGCGGTCGTAGCGCAGGAAGCCCGACTCAATGACGTTCGACGCGGCGATGATGCGGTCGTAGCGCACCTGCAGGCCGAGCACGGCGAGATCGTCCTGACCGATGATGCTTTCGCCGAGAACGCTTCGGGAAATCGACTCACCACGCTTGCGCGTGAAGTCCGATTGGAAATACCAGTTGCGGTTACGCGCGCGGCTCAGCACGCGCTCGTAGCCGAGCATCGCGTTCGTCGACAGACCGGCGAAGTCCGCATTGGCAACTTCGCTCGCGATGTCGAAAGTGTTGCGCGATGCATCGAACAGGATGCGGTTGCGCGGATCGCGCATCGGGACGCGGTAGCTGATTTGACCCAGCGTGGTATTCGCCGGCGAGAACGTCTCCATCACGGTAACGGCGAGTTGGTCGCCGAGACGCAGCGGGTTGTTGACGTCCATCGTCAACGCGAGACGATACACACCCGTGAGGTCGGTGCCGTGGTTGTCGAGTCGCGATGAGAATGCGAACCGATCTTCGTTCTGCACGCTGACGACGATGTCGGCGGTGCCGACGTCATCACCCGGGCGGAACGTACCGAACGCTTGCAGTCCCGGGTAGTCGGACAACACGAGCAGCGCATCCTCCATCGCCGGCACCGTGATGAGTTCACCCTCGAGTCCGGAGAACGGACGCACGAGCAACTTCTCGGAATACTTTTGGTTGTTCTCTGCGACGGCTTTGCCGACGCGTCCTTCGAGCACTTGGATGACTACGACGCCGTCGACAACTTCTTGCGCGGGGACGACGGCGCGCGCGAGGAAGTAACCCGCTTCTTGGTAAATCGCGGTGACCGCGTCGGCGACCTGTTGGATCTGGCCGATGGTCAGGCCTTGATTGCGCTCGAGGCGGGCATCACCCAGTTCGTTCACGAGGTCTTGGTAGGCACGCGCGCGTTCTTCGGGCGACATGTCGGTCAGCGAGCGGCTCATGAACTCGACGACGCGTTCGCGTTCCGCCGGCGTGAAGCCGTCATCGCCCACTTCGGTTTGTTGCTGACGCTCGAGACGCTGTTGCTCGATGAGCGCAAGCGCTTTCTCAAACTCGCGCTGGACGGTCGCGCGTGCCTGCTCGCCGAGCGCGGGTGCGTTGGGA
>CAYODZ010000113.1:0-20885 GCA_964402835.1 uncultured Gammaproteobacteria bacterium
ACCAGCAGCACGTCGAAATTCGATGACTGAGTTTCAACGACGTACGGGGTAACGCCCAACGTGCCGAATCCGTTGTTAATGACGTGATCGACGGATATCAAGGTGGGATCGACGGAGTCGGTGTTGCTGCCGTAGTGGAACTGCCCGTTGGGGGCTTGGGTCAGTCCGTCGCCGCTCAGTCCGCCAGCGGTGTCGATGATCGTATCGGTGTCGACATCGACGACCGAACCGAACAGGCTGATTGTACCTCCGGCTACTCCAGAACTACCACCGCTTCCATCCTCACCCCGAATGCTGATCGTCCCTGAGTCAATCGTGAGACGCCCCGCGGCACGGATTGAAAAGCGAGGTATCGTCTCCGCTGGCACATTGAACGTAACGTTCGCACCGATATTGACGTCGTTCTGAACGATGATGGCCGTCATCTGGTCGTTGTCGATCGTGACGGTCGATCCGGCGGGGATATTCAAGTCACCATACACGTACAACGCTTCGGCCGCATCGAATAGGTTGTCAGTATTCCAACTGACGGGCGTCCCGTTGAATAACGCGTAGAACCTGCTGTGATCTCCTTGCGTAAACGCGTACGTCGACACAACGGCACCGTCGACCTCGATGCCTCCGTTGAATTGTTTGAAGACGATATCCTGCGGCGCCGCCGGCATCACGCCGGGAACCGTTTGAATCTGCAGGCTGTTTCCGGGCCTGAGTGATTCTCGGGCGGCGAGCTTCGTGACCAGCAACTCACCGGGGTCAAACGTCACCGACACAAGTTTACTGAAGGAACTGTCGAGCGTGAAGGTCTGGAACGTGCCAACGCTCAACACATCCAATTGCTGCGTGACGATCTCGCCGGTTGCCCTCGTGCCAATGAGGGTCGTCGAGCCGATGCCGCTGAGATCGATCGAGAACAGGGAGAACAAACCTCCATCGGTCGCCGTCAGATGAAACGGCGTGCCGGAGTTTGGCTCGGCCGCCTTGACCGCTGGAATCAGCGAATTGTCCGCTTGCAGATTCGGTGCGCCCCCGATCGTGCTGCTGCGAAGCGTGAACCCGCCTTCGCTGTAGGTGTCGACCGTTCCAAACAGCCGCGTGAATGCAAGGAAGCCCGCCGACTGGAGCGTCACCTTGTTGCCGTCGATCGTTCCCTTCTGCTGAATGCCGCCCGCGTTGACCGTGAGCGTGTTTTCGCTGGAGGAACCGCCGAGAATATCGACGTCGTCGACCAAAGACATGTCCAGCAGTGTGGTGGAAACGTTGCCGACCACATATCCCACCGTCGCGCCGGCTGACGTTTCCCAATTGACCGCATCGGGATTGGTCACGTTATCGATAATCAGATGTTCGACGTCCGAATTCAGGTACAGCAGCCCCAAATGGCTGTTGTCGCTCGGCAGGCCAGGAATGATGACGTTAACCGTGTCGTCGCCGCTTTGACCCACCAGGTCCATGCTGAGCGGATTCAAGGTTGGAAATTCTGGCACGGCCGCCCGATGAACATTGAAGATCTCGTCGCCCGCGCCGCCATCGACGGTGACCGTCAACGTCGGCGTCGATGTGCTAAGTGAAAACGTGTCACTGCCGCTGCCCGAGAGCAGGGTCGCCTCGGTGAAGCCGGTGACGGTTGCCGGACCGATCGGACCAAAGCCGGCGAGGTTGGAGGAGCCGCTTGTCGCGCCGTCGGACACCGCGGCACTGATCGGAGTTGTCGACGTGCTGGCGTCGAAGATGACTTCGTTAAACTCGCCTCCGCCGTTGACGGAAAGCTGTGACGACGGCGAATTCAATACGTTCAGGGTGTTCGTGTCGTTGAACTCTCCCGCATTCATATTGATCGTGACCGGCCCGTCGATCGTGTCCACGACGTTGAAATCACCGTTGCCGACATCGGCTGTGAGGGCGTCGAATCCGCTGAACTGAAAAGCGGCGTCCGTGCTTTCACCGAAACCGCGGACTGAATCGCGAAACAGGTAACCAGGATCGGTCTCGCCCGCGCTGTTATCAAATGCGATCGCGTTGCCGGCCCCAGCAGCGGATGTCATCGTCAGGGAATTGACGAAGCCGCTGAGATCCCGAAGCGGGTTAAAAGTCTGTGAATTGCCGTTGAACAGCGGCAACGGCAAATGGCTCGGATCGCCGCCGACCGAAATCGTTTGGCTGACTCCGTTGGCCCGTATGTTGGTTTCAGCAGACGCCCCTAGCAGGTAAAGGTCGCTGCCGGTTCCATTCAAATCAATATTGACTGAATCCGCTTTCGAATAACTCAGGTCCAGCCCAAGCCCGACGACTTCCGAGCCGTTGACGACCAGTGCGTTGGGGTGGGGTGACCCGGGTGCCAATGAATCGGCGACCACGTTGATGGTGTTGGGGCCCGTGGCGAAAGACCCAACGGTCATGAGTTCAAGTGGTGCATTGATGGAACCGTTGCTTGTCAGATTCAGCGTCACGCTGCCTCGGCCATCGAGGAAAGTGCGGATCGGCGCCGATGTGCTGCTGACATTAAACGTGTCGGTGCCCTGGAGCGACTGAATCGACAGGCTTTCAACCCCGGAATAATCGATTTGACGTGAGTTCCCCAGAGTGATCCTATCCGAGGTGATGTCAAAGACATCGTTGGATGACGTTCCATGGACGAACAGAGAGTCCGTTCCGTCCCCCGTGATCACGGTTGTTCGCTGGACGCTCGGGAAACGGTTCAGCTCAATACTCTCACTCCCTAAACCGCCGAGAATTTCAGCATCGATACCGGTAATCAGCCCGGAGACTCGGATACCATGATTGGCGGGATTGGTGGCGAGAATGCGAATCGTACTCGCCGACACTCGACTTCCGTCTTCAGTAATCAGGTCGCCTAAAATGTTGAGAGTGACGTTGCCTGAAACGCTTTGGACGAGCGTGCCGTTCCGGATCGTCATTGACTGGGCAGTTAATGCGGCTTCGCCTGTCGTCAACACGTCTTCCTGAATGTCGAGAGCACCATTGGCGATGAATTGCAACGTGTCCGAGGTCAGACCATTGAGCGAACCGTCTGCCCCGATGGCGACTGCACTGCCGCTGATGTTATGAATATGAGCGCCGCCAGTGCTGTTGTAACCTTCCAAGGCCTGGATTGAAGTGGTGAGGAATTTCGTGACTTGCCCGATGCCCGCTTGAGCAAACAGAACAGCCTCCCCCGAGCTTGCTTCTACATTTGCCGGGCCACCGGAAGCCGCTTGACCGTTCAGGATCCTTGACGGTCCTACGAGGTAAACATCACCGGTGAGCGACGACACTTGTTGCAGCGACAAGTCACCGGTGACTTCCCGGAGCCGGATGTTGCCTGCAGTCGTTGCCGAGACGACGCCCGGTCCAGCAATTGCCGAGTTGATCAGCAGCAGGTTGTCCGCGCCGATTCCGTTACCTGCAGACAACGTAATGTTGTTTGCGGAGATGTCGGTCGCGCCGCCGGGCTGAGTCGCTTCAATCGAGCCGGCCGGTGATGACAAGCTCACGTCGCCGCGGCGGGAGATGATCGTCCCGATCGGCAGATCGCGACCGTCCAGTGCCGTAAAGCCGATGTGAACCGGTGTGCTGATCCCCGCATCGGCGTTGAGTTGATTGGCCGCGACGTCGATGTCATAACGGCTGCTCGCACCGCTGTCGCGGAACAGGACGTCGACGGTATCGCCGCGCACCGTTGCGTTGTCGAAGACGGGAAGATTCAACGTCGACAGCGTCAGGTAATTGTCGCCGACCGTGGCATCGGCCGTGAACTCGGAGACTCGACCCGTTAGCTGTGTGATCTGCGTTCGCACGCGACTGGGGGACGTCCCGATCGATGTCGCGGCAAGCTCGACATCGCGGCTGGAGATCAGTTGTCGCGAGCTGTGGCTGTTGATCGCACCGATCGGCGCGGTCACGTTGGTCACGCCCTTCGGGTTGTTGATGACTCCCACCAGAATCGCGTTGGAGTTGCTGTAGATGTCGACGGGCGTGTCGCCAATGAAGGAAAGGTTGGTCCGGAATGCCTCGGGAGGCTGATAGCCTTCCGGCGGATCGTTCGGCGGCACCGGATCGATCAGATGCAGCGGTGAAACGGTCAGCTTGGCGACCGGGTTGCTCAAGACGGTGATGTCGTTGACGACGAGTTCCTTGCCGGCGAACTCATTGATCAGCGTGACGGCCCCGGTCCCCTGCTCGTAGGTGAACGTTGCATCGCCTGACATGCTTCGCTCGCCAGTCACGGCTTGCAGATCGGCGGTGCCGCTGCCGAAGTTAACGATCGGGTCGAGGACGTACTGCGATGCCGTCTCGGTGTACGTCACTCCGGAACGGGCAACTTCATTGCCGGTAGAGTCAATCAGCAGGAATGCAGCCGATCCAGTGATCGTGACATCCGCGTAGAACGTCACGTCGCTCGATTTGACTTCCTCGAATTCATTCGTTGTTGAACCTCCACCGAAGACAATCGTTCCGGTACGCTTCGCTTCAGGAATCGATGCCGCGCCGCCGGCGTGGGCGACAACCTGCAGGTTCGAGGTTCGCATGGTGGTCCGCGGATCGCTGCCGGTGGCGTCTTCGACCAACACGCGTGCCCGCTTGTCGCCGCCCACCAGTGCAAAGGCATCGCTGACGCCCGAGGCACCGCCGCTGCGATTAAAAGATTTGGCGAGATTCCCATCGACCAGAAGGTCATCGGCGCGAATCACCAGTGATCCCGGTGCTTGCAAGTCCGCACCTGCAGTGATGATCACATCAGTCACATAATCTTTTTCGACGCGACTGTCCGTATACGTGTCGACGCCCAAAGCGCCTCCGGAGACCTCTGAATCGGCGGTTGACTTGACAAGCGATGGTTGCCTGGCCACGAGCTGAATATCCAGACCGGCCACCAAGTCAGCGTCTCCTACTTCGGTGAACGCTCCACTCGTTCCGTTGGTCTCAGCCTTCGCCTCCGCTCCGATCCCCGCTCCCTTCCCGTCGGTCCGCGCGATCGCGTTCTCGAACAGATAGACCTCCGACTTGATGGTAATGTTGACACCGATATCAAGCCGTGAAGAATCACCGACCGCGGCGGTCACCGGATGATTGGTGGTCGCGTTGGCCTGGGAGTCTGCCACTGCGGCAAAGCCGGCGGATGCCGTGATCGCTTCGGACCAAATGCCGTAGTCAATGCCGATGGCGTCCAGCGAAAAGCTGCCGCGTGGCGCGTCGACCTGGACGAATTCACCCAGCTTCGCATCGGTCGAGTTATTCACCGTCGTTCGAGAACTCGGAACGCTCGCTGCAATAAAACCGCCCGCATTATTCGTCGCGTGAGCCCCAACATGCCGAATATTCGCGTTGTTGTCTTCATTTTCATTGCCGTTGACTGCGTTGATGGCGATGTCCCGGCCGGCCGTCAGTTTCGCGTGATCGTCGGCGGTTGCCATCACAGGATTGTTGCGTCCTGCATTCGCAGTCGCACCACCGAGAGCGATGAAACCACCTTGCCCACCCTGAGCGTCCGAGAAGGCCTTGTGGACCGAGTGGGCATTGACCGTGATGTTGCCGCCGGCGGTGGTGTTGCTGTTGAAACCAAGCAGCGAAGTGGTTTCCGCGGGTTTAAGCTGGTTGGTGTCCACGCCGTCCACCGGGACGACGCCGACCGCGGCATTGGCCACGACCTGTCCTACGGCGATGACACCCGCTGCGGTGACACCAGAAGCGCGGGCATTGGTCTGGCCGCGAGAGTCCGACAAGACGCTGACGTTCCCCGATTCGCTGACAACGTTGGCACTGGGGCGAATGGATGAACGGACGACCGGTCCGGAAATCGCATTGGCTCGCGTGTAACTGCCGGAGGCGATCACAGCGGCCGCCACGGCGTCGGAGTTTGCGAAGTTCGATAATCCGTCGACGCGGGCGTCGACAATGATGTTGCCGCCAGCATTCACCGTACCGCCCAGCGATGTTTCGACGATCGGTGCGCTGGTCGTGTTCGCCAGCGAAATGCCGACCGTGGCCAAGGTCGAACCGCCAAACGCGCGGCTGTGGGCCGCCACGTCGGGATCGGCACTGGCATGAATCCGGATCTCGCCCGCTGCATCCAGCCGTCCATCGGCAGAAGCAGTAACCTGCGGATTGAGCAACGCGGTGGCCTCACCGCCGGCACCCGCGATCCCGAACAGTGCAGCGGCAATCGACGTTGCGATCACATCGGAGCGGGCATCGCCATCGGCGATAGCGCTCACGTCGATGCTGCCGAATTCTGAATCGATATCTGCGTTTTCAATCAAGGCCCTCACGGTACTGTCCGACTGGCTGGTGCCGATCGAAGCGGCTACCGAAGCGCCGACGACCGCTCGGGCCAGCGCACCGGTGCCGACATCCGCATCGAGATGTGCAAATTCCCTTGCCGCAATCGTGACATCACCGGCAACCATCGCGCTGCCACCGCGAATGAAGCTTTCCACCGTGTTGTTGACGGTGTTGCTGGAACCAGCCCCACCGCCGCTTAAGCTGAAGCTGGACGCAAGCCCCACGGAGGCCGCAACGGTCAGAGATGAAGCGGTTGGCTCGGCCAACGTGTGGATCGATAGCGCGCCGGCGGATGTAAGTGCCGAGTCCTCGCTGAATGCTCGAATCGTGTTTTCAATGCGGTTGTCCGAAATCGATGCCCCGACGGCAAGCGTCGCTCCCGCGCCACCGACGGCGACCGCAAGCGCGCCGGCAACCGCTTCGGCGTTCGAAGTCGTCCTGTCGGTCGCGGAAAGCTCGATGTTGCCATCGCTACTGACCGTGCCGCTGACGACAAAGGACTCGACGGTGTTGTGAATATAGTTGTCCACATCGGCGCCCGCCCCGCTGGCCGCTACGGCTCCAACGATGCCGCCAGCACCCGATGCGGCGCCGCCAACAGCGAGTCCGCTCACTTGTGTCGTCTCGTCGGCGGTCAGCGAAAGGCTGCCCGCGGCTGTCACCGTGGCGTCAATCACATGGGCCCGGACGGTGTTTTGAACATTGTTTTGGACAACCGAGGCGCCGACGGTGACTCCAACACCAACCGCGCCTGCCCCCACGCCAACGGCGATTCCGCCCGCGCTGGCGTTGATCATCGAGTTGTCGTTTGCCGTCAGAGTGACGGTGCCGCCGGCCGACTCGACCGTACTGTTCGCTCCGGCGATAAAGGCGTCCACGTCGTTGCGGATGGTGTTGTAGGATCCGGCTCCGGCATCTGCCACAGCCACGCCGCCGCCGCCCACGCCGACCGCCACGGCGCCGCCAATCGACAAAGCCTTGATCGAAGCGGTTTCATCGGCTGTTAGGCGTATGTCGTTGGCTGCCGTGACATCGGATTGGTCGATAAACGCGCGGACCTGGTCTTCCACCGTGTTGCTCGCGAAGCCGACGCCCAGGGACACCGCAACGCCACCGAGACCCACACCGACTCCGACGCCGATCCCACCGGCGTCGGCCGTAATCTGGGCGTTGTCGAGTGCCAAGAGACGAACACCGCCACCGATAGCCTTGACCGTCGAGCCATTGCCGATGCTTGCCTGCACAGTGTTTCGCACCGTATTACCGGAACCCGCGCCGGCCCCGGCGACGCCGACACCACCTTGCCCTACGCCCACCGCAACGGCCCCGCCGATCGTCAGTGCGTCGATCGAGGTTGCCTCGCTAGCCGACAGCGTAACGTCACCAGCAGCGGTAACATCAGTCCCGTCGATCAGCGCGACGACGGCGTTGTCGATCGTGTTGATTGCCGTGGAGAAGCCCACCGTGACCCCCACGCCGCCGTGGCCGGCCCCCACCGCGGCTGCGACTCCGCCGGCGTCGGCGGTGATACTGGAAGCATCGGTCGCCGATAACATGACCGAGCCGTTGTCTGCATCGACGGTCGCCTGGTTACTGATGATGGATGCTTCGACCAGGTTGCTGACGGTGTTGAAGGATCCGGCGCCCGCCACCGCCGCGCCGACGCCCCCGGAACCGGCGCCCACGGCAGCCGCTCCGCCAATCGTCAGTGCGTCGATCTCTGCCGCTTCTGTGGCGTTGAGTGATACCCCGGAAGTGGCGCTGATGTCCGAGTTGGCGATGAAGGCGCGCACCTGGTTTTGAACGACGTTCTCGGCGAATGCCACACCCAACGAAACGGCCACCCCGCTGCCTCCCGCGCCGACTGAGATGCCAACGCCGCCGCCATCCGCGGTAATGGAGGAATCGTCGGTTGCCGAGAGCGAAACCAAGCCGCCAGTGGCCGTGACCAGCGAGTCGTTGTTGACGGATGCTTCGATGTGGCTGGTGACATGATTGCCCGAACCGGCGCCCGCCGCTCCCACGCCCACTCCGTTGCCGCCCACGCCAGCCCCAACGGCGCCTCCGACAGTCAACGCGTCGATCGATGCAGACTCGGTCGCTGTTAAAACAACGCGGCTGCCAGTCACCGTGGAAGCGTCAATGATCGCTCGCACCTGACTGGTGATCTGGTTGCTGGCCGCGGCAAGTCCCAACGAAACGCCTATCCCTTGTGCTGTTCCCAAGGCAAGGCCGACGCCGAAGGCATCCGCGACGATACTCGATTCATTGGTGGCTTGGACGAGCACCTGTCCGGGTGCGGTGACAGTCGATTCGGAGATCAGAGCATCGACCGTGGGCGTGATCGTGTTGACCACGACGGATCCTGCGCCGGCGACCTGGTTCCCTCCGGCGGCACCGATCGCGATCGTTTCAATGGCTGCTTTGGTCCCCGCGACGACTTCTACCGGTCCGCCGGAACGGACGTCCGAATCGCCTCCGATCCCGGCATGCACGTGGCTGGTAATCGTGTTGACGCCCGTCGCAATGCCAATGCCTACTCCGCGCAGGGCAATGGCCGCCGCACCCGCCAACGACTTGATGGTGGACGAGTCGTCGACGATCACCGACAGGGAATCATCGGCGGTCACGTTGGAACTGACAATTCGGGCGTCAACGTCGCTGTCGATCTCGTTAATCGACAGCGCTCCTCCCACCGAGGCAATCCCATTGATCGAGAACGCCAGGCCGACCGAAGCGGCCAGGATCTTGCCATCCAGAATCGAATCCGACTCCGAGGAGACGGCGATCACGTCGACTGGTCCGTGAATGTCGGTCAGTTGGGAACCCTCGACGCGTGCGACCACATTTCCGCTGACCGAATTCCAGCCCACCGAGGCGCCGAACGCAAATTTTTCCAAACCGATTCCCAGCGCTCCGCCCAAGGCCTGGAGAGTTGAGTCGTCGTTGGCGGCAACGGTCACTTGCGATGCGCCGTTGATATTCGAGCCGACGATCAGCGCGTGATTCTCGTTGCCAATCACGTTCATGCCAAACGTGCCCGCGATGCCGACGTCCTTGCTGGCCCCAGCCGACACGGCGACGGCTCGCAAGGTGTTGTCGTTCGCCGAAACAACCGACACCTTCCCGGTAGCGTCGAGCGTGGAATCGAACACTGCCGCGAGCGACTGACCCGTGATCGTATTGACGCCGATGGACAGGCCGAAGCCCTTGTCGCCGCCGATCGCCGCGGCGCCTCCGATCGCCAGGATACCGGAATTATCAATGGTCTCCAGCGTCGCATCCTCACTGAGCGTCGCTGAAACTCCGTCCAGAAAGGCGTCGGTGATGTTGTCCAATTCGTTGACGGAGATCGAGCCGCCGACCGTCAGCCCGCTTTGTTTAGAGACGCCGGCCGCCCCGGCGCTAACCGAGATCAAATCACCGAAACGTGAGGACGTCAGAGCGAGGGACGCGGCGCTGATGTCGGTATCGACGATAAAAGCCCGCGTGTCCACATCCAACTCGTTCCAACTGAACGCGCCGGCGAGCGACGTACCGTTGGCGCTTCCGCCCGGCTTGGTAAAGGCCGCGCCGCCGGTTGCCGCCACGTGGCTCAAACGGTTTTCCGCCGTGACTTCGACATTTCCGGCAACGATTCGGCCAGCGTTCACAATCGACGCCTGGGTGTCATCGCTGACCAGATTGATCGAGATGGCACCGGCGATGCCGGTAGCGGGCCGGGCCGCCGCCTGGCCGCCAGCCTGACCGTCGGGCAACGTCGGCACCTTGGAACCCGGCTCCGGCCAGGTCGGCTCAACCGGCTCCGGGCTGGCGAGCGAGCCGGCGACGGTAAAAGACCATAACTGGCCGTCCACCACCGCGCGGACGTTGACATCGTCGCTGACGTCAATGTTGTCAAAATCGGGAATCACACCATCGGTTTGATCACCATCGGGATTGCCGATGGTGGCTCGCGTCTTGCGATTGATGCGGTTGACGGCAATGCCGACGCCGACTCCCACCGATTGGCCTTTTGCGACGCCCCCGGACCAGGTGGCTTGAGTGCCCAGGCTGGCCGCGTACAAGACCGCATTCCGGCCGGTGATGACTGCTTTGTCGCTCAGATGAGCCAACGTATCGCTGTCCTGCTGGTTGTACAGGACCGCTCCCCCGACGGCATACGAGTCACTTTTCGCGCCCGACTGTCCGAGCACGATATTGAAGAATGCTTCATCGGCTTTGATGTTGAAGCCGCCGTCGGCGCCGCTGTAGATCGCCACGTCATCCTCGACAATGGCGTGCGTGGTGTTGTTGATGAAACTCAAGGAGATGGCTCCGCCGACACCTCCTTTCTTGCCTTCGGATCCGGCAGGGTTGGCGATATCGCTGATGTCCGACTCGCGATTGAGCTTCGGGTCGTACGACGGGCTGAGCGGATCAAGCGTCGCTGCCGGCAGGTCGAGGCTGAAGATGCCCGTAATGTTGATCACTTGCATGTAGGTCGAGGCCTCGATCGACACGGTTTGCTCGCCGCCGCTGTCATCGGCTTGAGCCGTCTGGTTCTTGTGAGGATTCAGCGCATCGTTGCGCCAATCCAGATCCTGGTTGATCCGCGCACCGGACTGGACGATGGCCATCGAGTCATTGTCGTAGATGCGGACATTGACCGAGCCCGCGATACCCACGTCACCGGACGAGGCGGTACTGCGCACCCAGGAATTAAACAGCCCTGATTGGATGCCCAGCGTACCGTCCAGGTATTTGTTCAACGCGTCATAGCCCTCGGTCTTTACCGAATCGAGGAATTCACCCAGCGTTGATGGAAAGAACTCGTCCGGTGAGGTGAGATAACCGTACGTCGTCATGCCGATAACCCGCGTGGCACGCAACGCGTCGAGTTCAGCGCCGGATTGAATGGTTGTTTGCGCAGCATTGTCGTAGACGCCGACACCCACCGCCACACTGACCGCGGCGGCGTTGTCATCGTTGGCCTGTTCGGCGTTCGGATCGGCCGAGCTTTCGGCGCTGATCTGCGTGGCCTGATCGATCAAGGCCACGGCCTCCAGGTCTTCATTCGATTTCAAACGCGCCGAGCCACCGATGTTGGTCGTCACCGAATGGGTCGCATACGAGACGGCAAGTGCGCCGGCGACGGTCAGCGAACTCTTGGCATTGGCATTGGCCTGCTGGACCGTGTCGCCGTAGGTGTCCTCGGTCAACTTACCGAGGATCCCGTCGAAGATATTCTTGTCCAGTGCCTCGAACGGCGCGACCTCCGTGTCCGAGGGCTCCGCCAGGCCGGCGGCGGCCGAGGCCGCATCGGTGGCATCCAGATTCGCGACGATGCCGACGCCGGTCACGAATCCTGAGTCCAGCACATGCATGGCTTCAAACTGGTAATCGGTGGCGGAATCGGGAACTTCGCCAATGCCGATCGCGATGCCCGCACGCGCCTCGTGTTCCGTTTCGGCCAGTTGAATGACTTGCGACTCGATGAAGCGGCTGTCGCCCTGCAGGTCGAATTCGTCGATGCCGGTGATGATGTAGTAGGACTTGCCGTCCTCGAGCCCCGGAATCGGCACGCTTCCCTCGCGATAGACAACGGCTTGCCCCAATTCGAAGCTGAGCCCCAGCAACGAGAAATCGACGGTGCCCGCGTTGGTGAAAGCCGGGTTGGCCAGCGAAATCTTGTCTTCGTCGCCGTCCACATCCGCGCCGCTGAATGTCTTGACATTGTTGGCCGTGGCAAGTCCAGAGTCCGTCAAATCGATCGCCACGCCGTCGATGGCTTTTTGTTCGGTGGTCGCCAGTTGAATAAACAGCGATTCATCGAGACTTGTTTCCGGATCATCTTCGACCGAGATCACATAATAATCCGTGTCATCGACCAGTCCGCCGATGCTGTTGCCCCGCCGATTGTCGTACTGGACCGTGTCTTCGCTAACCAGCGCCGTGCCGCCCACATTGATCATGTTGTTGATGTAATCGACATAGCCAGGCAGGCTCGGGTCGGTGACCGTGGGATCGATCTCAATCTTGACGGTGTACGGATCTTCGGCCAAAGCGGTCACGTGGCCGTTGACGGTGGTCTCGATGTCGGCATTGGAGAATTCGATGCCGAAGGCGAGCCCCGCCGCACCGGTGTCGAATGTCCCGGATTCTGCTTCGGCTTCGGAAGTAATCGAGCCCGACGCGTGGATGTTGGCGGTTTGAGCCGCCGAGATCGTCGCACCCTCGGCCACCGTGGTTCGCGAAGTGACATCGGCGCGCGTGACCGCCATCGCAACCGCGAAACCGGTCTTGCTGGGGTCGTTGGGGTCGGTCGCTTTACCGAGTTCCTGGTCGGTACTGGCACTCAGGCTGGCCGTGGCATCGGCATCCGACGTGATCACCGCCGCGGTGCCGGAGTCGATCACGACACCGGATTGAATGTCGACAATGGCCGTCGACTTGGCGTCACCGTAGCCAATGCTGAACAATTTGCTTGCAGCCTTGCCCGACGAGTTGGCAACGGCGGTGGCGGACACTCCGACCGGTCCTTCGGCCAGCAGTTGCGCGCCTGTTTGCAACGTGACGGTTGCCTCCGATTCCTTCACTAAGACTTTGACCGGCAGCGCGGCCAAATCGGTCACTTTGTCGGCCAGCGGCCCGATGACGAAGTTGTTGACTGACTTGGGGACCCCCAGCGCCGTCAGGTCGCGGTCTTCCGCCTGGGCGACCAGGTAAATACCGTAGCCTTCGAGCGTTACCCCGGCGCCGATGTCGATGGAGACGGACTTGGTTTGGGCCAGGACTGGAGAAAAGTTGGTGATTTCCTCGGTGTCGATTCGGCGGGCACGAAACACGATGTCATCCGAGTCGTCGGCGCCGACCGTCGAGATAGTGACGCCGTCCGCCACATTGATGGTGTCGGCAAAGACCTCCAGGTAACCGCCATTGGTGCTCACATCGCCGACAAACGTCACCACATCGTAGCCAATGTCGCCGACGGGGTCTGGCGCGCCGCCGTGATTGCCATAGATGTACAGGTCAGCCGCAAAATCGGCGCCCAGTGTATTCACGGCAATCGAGTCGCTACCAAGCCCGGTGCTGACTGTCAACGATTCAATCGACTTAGGCACCTCCACAAAGTCGGCCATTTCGGCGACGTTGCTGACCCGCACCATCGCAGCATTATCAGGACTTTGATGGATCAGCAGAGTGTCACCAGCGTCCGATGCGCTGACTGCCCAGACATCGGGCTCGACTTCTATGGCATTCAGCGTCAGCAACCTGCGATCTTCAAGCCGCTCTAACCATAGGCGGCGCCGCAGCGATCGTCCGGTCCGAGATCTCCGTTGAGGGTGCTTGCGGGCCGAGAACCAACGAGAAGGCTGTTTGATGGTCATAGTCCGAACCAGGCCAATCGATTTCGAGGGACAAAGCGTGGACGCGGTAAGGAGCCGAAGCGGCATCGCTTCGCCACTGCAACTGAAACTCCGCGAACTTACTCATAAGGTTTCAAAACGGTTCTACCGTCGAGGTCACAAGAAATTCAGTGATTCCAACCGGTCTCTCGGCCATGCCACCGGCGACATTGAAGCGTTTCCTCCGATCAACTGGGAAGTTGACGCTGATTTCGGCGACAATTAGACTTGCGGCTGGGAACGCAACGCTCTCAGCATATTTGTCGAAGATTGTATGGATCTTAGAGACAGTGAACTTCCGTCGACGGCGGCGCGAAACGCGGAGTTTCCCAGTACTCACTGGAGCTTGATCCTGCGCGCCGGCGATTCAACGTCCGGTGATGCCGCCGCCGCAATTCGATACCTTTGCGAGACCTATTGGTATCCGCTCTACGCTTATGTCCGCCGTCGCGGGCTCGACGCCGATCGGGCCAGCGACGTTACCCAGGGCTTTTTTGCACAGTTTTTATCCGGCCGCGGTATTGAAAGCGTCCACCCCGACAAAGGCCGGCTCCGTGCGTACTTGTTGGCGTCGATCAAGAATTATCTGAAGAACCAGTGGCGTGAGGAAAGGACGGTTCGTCGCGGTGGGAATGTGAAGATCATCTCGATCAACGACCAGGAATTCGAAAGGCGTTATCAAGATCACTTGGTGGACGAGAGCGATGCGGAAAGTCAGTTCGAGAAGGATTGGGTGGAAGCCCTGTTGCGAAGAGTTCTGGAAGGACTCACGCAAGACTACGAAGCGGCTGGCAAGCCGGAACTTTACCAGGCCCTGCATCCCTATTTGACGGTGAGTCAGGAGCGACTGCCATTGGCCGAACTCGCCGCGAAATTGGGGCTCGGCCTGTCCGCCGTCAAAATGTCGGTACATCGGATTCGAAAGCAGTACGCCAATCGGGTCAGGCTGGAGGTGATGGCTACCTTGGAGTCACCCGAGGAGGTTGACGACGAACTGGCCAAGTTGATCGCACTGCTACGCGGTTAAGACGTCACGACTGGCGATTCGTGCTTTTCTTGTGTGACTTTCCGCGGGAAAAGGTGTTGAACCAAGGCGGACTGACACTTGCCGATAAAGTGAGATTACTGATTGACTTGAACATGGACGGCAAACAACCCTGCTGCCCCTCCTGTGGACAACAGCTCGAGAGATCTGTCGCTGGCGAACAATGCCTGGTGTGTTTGTTGATTTTGGCGGCCGACGGCGGCAGCCTTGACGAGGGCGAGGACACGATCGAGCGGCAGGTTGGGCTGCAACAACTCGGCGACTACTTGTTAGAGTCCGAAATCGCGCGCGGCGGGATGGGAGTTGTCTATCGTGCCCATCAAATCAGCTTGAACCGTACGGTGGCGATCAAGATGTTGATCGCCGGCCAACTGGCAACTCCGGATTTGGTGCGACGGTTCTATGTTGAAGCTGAGGCGGCGGCTAAGCTGGATCACCCAAATATCGTGCCCATTTACGAAGTGGGGGAATTAGAAACACTTCATTTCTTCAGTATGAAATTGATTGAAGGTGGTAATCTATCGCATCTTCCCGACTCGTACTCCCTGGCTGGCCAACTGTCGGCGACGCAACTGCGCGAACGTCAGCGGCAAATCGCTGGCTTGGTCGTGAAAATTGCCGATGCATTGGCCTATGCTCATGACCATGGCGTGCTTCATCGCGACATCAAACCGAGCAACATCTTGATCGACACCGACAGCGAGCCGCACTTGACCGATTTCGGCCTGGCCAAGCTGATTCAGCAAGGGGGCACACGGTTAACGCTTACATCATCGGTCATTGGCAGCCCAAGCTACATGGCGCCGGAACAGGCGGTCGGCGCCATCCACCAGATCACCGCGCAAGCCGACATTTATTCACTCGGCGCGGTGCTTTACGAGCTCCTTACGGGACAGCCGCCTTTTTTGGGGGAGACGGTCGTCGAAACGATCCGGCAGGTCACCGATCAACCTCCGACGCGGCCCCGCAGCCTCAACGGAAGAATTCATCCTGACTTGGAGACGATCGCAATACGGTGCCTGGAAAAGGAACCCCATCGACGGTACGCCTCCGCGGCGGACGTCGGGCTGGAACTGCGCCGATTCCTGCAAGGTGAATCGATCGTCGCTCGGCCCGTCGGTCCCATGCGGGAACTTTGGCGGTGGGCGAATCGGAATCGGCGCGTCTCGCTGATGGCGGGGATGCTGCTGCTCGCGCTACTGATCGGGACAGCGGGCGTCGCCTGGCAATCGCGGCGTGCGACGCTGGCCAATCGGGAACTGACGGAGACCGTCTCCCATTTGAAGTGGTCGCGGATCACCGAGATGGTCAAACAGGGGGAGATCCGGGGAGCGGTGGCCCGCTTGGCCGACATCCTGCGCCGCGATCCAGCTAACCGGCAAACCGCCACGTACACGATGTCGATCCTGGATCAGTCGCAATATCATGTACCCGTCGGCGCTCGAATCAGCCATCCGGGAGAAGCCGTAATCACCGTCGCAGAATTCACGCCGGACGAAACGCTACTGGCAACCGGTGCGGTCGATCGTTCAGTCCGGATTTGGAATTTGGACGACAGTTCGCTTGCGATCGATCCGATTGTAGTGGACTCCAAAGTCGAACATCTTTCATTCAATCGGGATGGGACGCTCCTGGCGGTCTCAACCTCCAAGGGCACACTCAGTATCCGGCGGGTTCGCGACGGTGCCGAAGTCTTTGCGGAGACACTCGAAGAGACGATTACAAATCTCGAATTTGCTCGGTCATCGCAACAATTGCTGTTCACCGTCGGATCAAACCTTTGTCTCTGGCGGCCGGAATCGAGTCCAGTTGTTCAACGGTTGGAGTGCAATAAGCGGATCGACTCCCTGTCGTTGTCAAAGGATGGCATACGCGTGGTCACGTTGTTTCGTGATCGAACGGCCGCCGTCTGGGAGACGCCGTCTGGCCAAGAATTGTTGCACATCAACAAGTTTCGCATTCTCGACGCGGTCATCAGTGAAAACGGACAACGGATAGCCGCCAGCGAGAAGACATTTGGATCGCTCGTGATCTGGGACCTCGAATCTCGCCGGGAAATCAGCAATCTCAATACACGTTTCGGAGATATCGATCATTTGAATTTCGTTGCAGCGGATGACAGAATTGTCGGCGCGTCGACAAGTCACGAATGGTCGGCAATCTACAGTTGCTTGACCGGACAGCAGTGCGGTCCCCCGATGAGGCACAGGACGATCGTCACTGTGATCGAACCCTTCGCAGATGGTCGCTACGTAATGACACTTTCCAAGAAAAACGAGATGCGTTTCTGGAATGTTGAGACGGGAGAGTCCTACGCTGCACCGCTGATGTTACCTGGAGGCATCCTGCACGCCGGCGCCTCGCAGACAGGGAAGTTTATCTGGACCGGGACAAATGACGCGCAACCGCAACATAGTGTCGACATTCGTTCGGTCCAAGTTTGGCGGTTACACACACCTCAAGTACCACCCGACCATTCCCGCGATCCCGAAAGATTTCTCAACGGAGCAGCCGCTGCGTCTTCCGACGGACGCTGGGTCGTCACTTGTATCGGGCGTCGTGCGAATTCCGAAAGGAACTTTCAACCGGAACTGACATTTGTAGATGCGGCCACCGGCGATACAGTGCGGCCGCCTTTCGTGTGCAGTTCGGATGTCTACGGATGTGTGTTCACGCCGGACAATCAAAAATTACTGGTCGTGATGGTCAATGGTCAGATCGCGGTCTTTTCTGTCCCCGACTTTCAACTTCTTCAGGGTCCGATCGATTCTGGTCACCCGATTCAGCCTTCACGGCTATCACCCGATGGCAAATCGTTTGCAACCGGCTCGGCTGATGGATGGGTAACACTGTGGGAGCTGAATACCCTCAGCCCATTATGGAAACAACGACACTCGACAGCTCGGCTCAATGATTTATACTTTTCCGCCGACGGCCAGATACTGGCGAGTTGCTCGAACGATCGAACTGCAAAGATATGGAATACCGCATCCGGTTCCATGCTAACGGAACTCATCGGTCACAGCGATCGTATCTACAACGTCCGCATCGATCCCGCAACGCAGACCGTTGCCACCGGTGGCGACGACAGCGATGCCATCCTTTGGGATCTTGCATCGGGCGAGGTTCGCTTCCGACTGCCCCATGTAGACCGCGTCTACGCAATCGACTTTCATCCACAACAGGACCTGCTTGCCGTCGCTTCGCGCGATGGTCGGTGCCAGCTTTGGCACACGCGGACAGCTAGACCTGTAGGACGTCCGATGATTCTTGATCAAGTTGTTTTCAATACGAAGTTCAGCCAGGACGGATCACGCCTGCTTTGCTCCGGTCAAGCTGGCTTTCAACTGTGGGATACATCCAGCCAACGACCGCTGACCGTTCTGCATCGCCAGGTTGGTCAATACGCTGTCGGCGTTGACGCGGATGGCTGCCGAACCATGTTTATTCAGGATGATAGTGCCGTATTCTGTGGCTCACAGCGATACTCGAGTAGAATATGGAAGCTCAATCTGGTCCATCGCGATGTGCCTTCCTGGTTTCCAGATTTTCTTGAATCGATCGTCATGCAACGGCTTAGCCCGGACACGGAAATCCCGCAGCTCGTCGAAACGGATCTCCATCTGAAAATCAATCAACAGATCCAGGCTCTCGACGATTCGGATTACGTCAGTTGGTGCAAGCAGTGGTTCGAATCCTTAAAGGTGACGAACTCGGATCATCCTATCGACGCGCGTGAGAGCAACTAGGACGAGCCCTGGGCGTCAGCCATCAACACGGTGTAAGGCAGGAGGAGCGGCTTTCCCACGGGCTGACCAGCGTGCGACTCCCAGTGTTGCACAACGATTTCGTGACGAGAGTCACTCTTGCTCAGGGTGACCACCGTGCCGCCGTCCGGCGTGAGGAATGTGCGCCGCAGCTCGGGTTGCCGCAGGATGTAGTCGGGAGCAATCGAGCCGCCGACTTGCCAAACGTAGAATTGGCCATTGTCACAGGCCGCGACAATCGAGTGCTGGTCGGGCGAGAGACACCGTGGTAGTGTGTTTAATTGAACTATGGACGTGCGTACACGGACGGCGAGAGCACGATCGGGTGTATCGCCGTTGCCGGCATCGGCTACCACCTTCATGCGATTCACTCCGAGCGCGAGCACATCAAAGCCGAGACTGGATGGATCTCAGGTGGCGTTTCTTCAGAAGCGGTCGGAGATCCTCACCACGTTTGAAGTATCACGCGGAGGTGCTTACCGGTTGGCGCTCTCCTCAAAGGGTCGTGACTTGGGCGAAAGGAATCCGATCGAAGTGCTTGTCGATGGGACGGTGATCGTGATTCCGTCGAGTAACGTCGAATTCACTCCGTCATTATTTGATTTGCCGAATCTGACAGTGGGCCGTCACGGCATCTCCTTCAAAGGAGTCAACGACGCCGAAGCCACGTCGTTTATTGATTCCGTGTCATTATCGCTCACGAAGCCCACACCGGTTGCTGAATCCTCGTAGTGCATGTTCACAGTATTGAGACCGTCTTGTTTCTGCTCTTGAGTTTAGAGTTTCGGATTTGTTTGGGATTTGGAGCTTGTGACTTGCGATTTACGGCGCCTGTTGATTCTACCGCAGAGTGCGCGGAGGTACGCAGAGGTGGGGCAAAAGCAAATCTCTTCCCGCTGCGCTGCTCCGCGTCCTCCGCAGTGGCATCCTGTTCGGCTCATTTTCCAAGGAATCCAGACAGTCAATTTTCCTGTCGTTAAATCTTCCTGTCGTATTCAAGGAAGAACTTCTCGCAAGCGATCAGCTCCGCGTCGGACGTAGTCCGTTCGCAAGAAGGCGATTGTACCGAGCACGCTGTCTTGCTCGCGGCCAGGACAACGCCTAGCCCAAACGCGCGGGCTTGCTTCAGCAAGGTCGGCATCGGCCGTTTGGAGGTCGGGTTTGCCGTCGGCGGAAAGTAGCCGAACACTTCGTCCATGTAGAGCAACGCTCGCAAGCTGGAGGTGCCCGCCTGGCTGCGCATCCAAGCAACAACTTCATTCAGAAGGATGGTCACGAAGAACATCCGTTCGGTATCGGAAAGGTGTGCGATCGAGAGGATCGACATCCGCGGCTGGCCTTCCTTCGTGTACAGCAAGCGTTGAATGTCGAGCGGCTCGCCTTCCATCCAAGCGGCAAAGCCGGGCGAGCCGAGCAAATTGTTCAATTGCATCGCCAGCCCAAACCGTTCTTTTGCGGGAAAGATCGTTTCGAGGTCCATCACGCCGATTTTGTCGAACGGCGGCGATTGGATCTCGCGGATCAGGGCCGCCATGTCCAAACTCTTCCCCGCCCGCCATGCATGATCGAAGACGTTGGACAACAGAATGTGCTCGCGACTGCTAATCGGGTCTGCATTGATGTTGAGCAGAGCCAGTAAGCCAGCCACTGCCGACATAATGCACTCGCGAAAGTCGTCGGCGTCGTTAACGACCGCGGCCGACGGCGGTGCGAACGAACGGAGAACCGTCAGCGGCAAACCGATATTGCTGCCTGGCGTGTAGATGCTCAGGTCGGTTGCGTTGCGGAACTTGGCAATTCGTGAAGCATCTTGGCCCCCTTCGGCAAGTCCTTGACGCCAGCGTTCGGCGACTTGCTTGGCATACTCCTCTACCGAACAGCCCTTCCGTGTCGCTTCGCCGCTGTCGATCCAAGGTTGAAAGTCTTCGGGCTTCAGCTCGGGAAACGATAGCAAGCGGAGGAAGAATGCGCAAACACAATCACACATCGCGAGACCGGCCATCATACGCTGATGCGTCAACATGCTGGGCTGCATCGCGTACGGCATCGGTCTCTTACCCATCCTAGCCGTTTCGCGAGCCGCCGAACGTCAAAAATATCGTGCTAGCACTGCATCAAATCAACAGGCCCCTCGCCTGGCAGGAACGCAAGTTTGACGGGCTAAAACGAAGTCGCGCCCCCTCTGCAAGCTGCCCCCACCCCTCTGCCGCCACAGGCGGCAGAGGGGTGGGGGCAGCTCGCGGGTTATCGCGGTTGCCGTGTCTAGCCTGTCAAACTCTTTCACCGGCGTGACAAGCACGCCGGGGTCATGTGAAAGTGAAAACAGTCTGGCCGAGGAGAGGGGGGAGAGGGCAGGGTGAGGGGGATACAACTGCGGAAGTTGTCTCGTGAGCGTTGCTAAGGATC
>CAYODZ010000114.1:0-5498 GCA_964402835.1 uncultured Gammaproteobacteria bacterium
ACAAGCGAGAGTGCGAGACAAGATTGGTGTCAGCGATCGTGCCGAGTTCGACGATCGCCCGTTCGACTTGGGCGCGCGGATCGTCAAGATTGCTGCCGAGCGCCACGAATGCGACGCGCGGTGCCCCACTCACTCGACCGCGCTCTTTTTGCGACGACGGCGGCGCCGCTTCTTCTTGGGCGCGCCCGCCGGGTCCGCCGGCGCGTCGTTGATCAGCGCGGCCTGACCGGGACCATCGGTTTCCTGCAACTGCGTCCACCAGTCCGCGAGTTCCTGCTCCACCTCGCCGACCGCGGCGCGCAACAGCAAGAAGTCGTACGCCGCACGGAACCGCGGATGCGACAGCAGCCGCATCGGGCGTTTGCCGCGGCGCATCGTGAACCGCGCCTGCAGCATGAATATCTCGCGCATCGGCTGGCTGAACCGTTTCGGGATCGACACACGCGACAGCTGGCGCATGAGGACTTCGTCAGTCGCCTGCTGGAGCGCAACGAGTTCCGGTTCGCCGGACGCCACGAGTGCCATCGAACGCACGCGCACCGGCTCCCACAAGAACGCGGCGAACAGGAACGCAGGGGTCACGGTCTTGCCTTCTGCGACGCGCGCATCGGTCCCTTCAAGCGCGCGCACGACGAGCATGCGCGGGAACCCTTGTTCCTCGACCGCGAGCGACTTCTCAGTATCCGGAAACAGAATCCCGAACAGACCGAGGTGGCGCAAGTGCTCGTAGCTCTGCACCGCGTGCCCCGACAGGAACAGCTTCAAGGTTTCTTCGAACAGGCGCGCGGGTGGAATGTCCGCGAGCAGTCCACGCAGTTCGGCAATCGGCGATTCAGTGTCCGGATGTAGGCGGAAGCCGAGCTTCGCGGCAAACCGTGCCGCGCGCAGCATGCGCACCGCGTCCTCACGGTAGCGCCGCTCGGGGTCGCCAATCAGCCGCAGCACGCCGGCTTTCAGATCATCAAGGCCGCCGACAAAATCGAGCACGCTGAAATCAGCGATGTCATAGAACAACGCATTCACGGTGAAGTCGCGGCGGACCGCGTCCTCTTCGATTGAGCCCCAAGTGTTGTCTCGCAGGATGCGCCCTTGATCGTCCTCGCCGGCCGCGTCGGCCGCGCCTCGGAACGTGGCCACCTCAATGATTTCGTTACCGAATCGGACGTGGGCCAATCGGAACCGACGCCCAATCAGCCGCGAGTTCCGGAACAACGCACGGACTTCATCGGGGCTTGCGTCGGTCGCGACGTCGAAGTCCTTCGGCTCCCGGCCCAGCAAAAGGTCGCGGACGCCACCGCCGACCAGGCACGCGCGGTAGTCGGCGTTGTGCAGCCGGTACAGAACCTTGAGGGCGCCTTCGGAGATGCTGCTGCGCGAAACAATATGGTCCGCGCGCGGAATAATAGTGTGGTTGTCGGATGGCACGGCGCGCGTATAATACCACGCTCGCCGTTGCTGCTCCCTTCGTCTAGCGGCCTAGGACATCGCCCTCTCACGGCGAGAACAGGGGTTCGAGTCCCCTAGGGAGCGCCATACGCACCATGCACCGACTCCGACCCATATCGCTGTTCCTGTTCGCGCTCGCCTTCGCGCTGCCTGCGTGCGCGGTCCCTGTTCACACCGCAACGATCGTCGCTGAATACCCGCACGACACCCGCGCGTTCACCCAAGGCCTGCATTGGTACGACGGTCGGCTGTTCGAGAGCACCGGCCTTTATGGCGAGTCGACGCTGCGCGAAGTTGAGCTTGCATCGGGCGAAGTGTTGCGCCGCGTTGCACTCGACCGACGCGAATTCGGCGAGGACATCACTGTCGTTGCCGGTCGCTTGATCCAACTGACTTGGGAAAACCGCTATGCGTACGTGTGGGACATCGATACGTTTGAGCCACTCGACCGCCTCCGCTACCGCCACCGTGACGAAGGCTGGGGCCTGACCTACGACGGTGAGTCACTGATCACGAGTGACGGCAGCGCCCTGCTGCGCTTCATCGACCCCGACTCGTTCGCTGTAAAGCGCAGCATCATGGTGACCGCGGACGGCGAACCGGTCACACGCCTGAACGCGATGCAGGTCATCGACGGCAAAATCTATGCGCACGTGTGGCAAACCACGCGCCTGGCGGAAATCGACCCGGCGACCGGCGATGTCACCGCATTTGTCGACCTCAACCCGCTCCTTGAGCGCGCTGGCATCACCGACATCCGGGTCGAGTCGCCCAACGGCATCGCCTATGACGCCGACGGCAAGCGCATCTTCGTGACCGGCAAGCTGTGGCCGCTCTTGTTTGAGGTGACCTGGAAATGAAGCAGCTCCTGCGCAGGCTCGGCGCGATGCTGTATGACGGCTTGCTACTCCTTGCGCTGTGGTTCGCCGCGACCGCGCTTTGGCTGCCGTTCACCGCCGGCGAGGCCATCGAGTACCACGGCCTGCTGCGCGTCTGGATTCTGGTCGTTTCATTCATTTTCTTTGGTTGGTTCTGGACGCACGGGGGCCAGACGCTCGGCCTGCGCGCCTGGAAACTCAAGGTGGTCCGGGCCGATGGTGGCCCGCTGACCTGGCGGGATGCGCTGAACCGGTTTGTGCTCGCAATCCCGTCCGTAGGCCTCGCGGGGCTGGGTCTCTGGTGGTCATTGTTCGACCGGGACCACGCTGCCGTACACGACCGGTGGTCGGGCACCCGCATCGTATAAAATGGTCCGCGTGCGCATCCTGCTTGCGATCGGTCTACTCGGATTCACGCTCTCGGTAGCAGCCGACGAGCGCACGCAAGCACTCGCTAGTCACATTGAGGCGCTCGAACATAACCAAGTATTGACCGACACCGCGCGGATACAGCAAATGTACGACGCGCTGATCGCGATTGCCGATTTCACGCCCGACCCATTAGTCGCCCCGCTGCTCGAACGACACGCGGCGGCAGGCTATCGCTTGCCCGGCTTCCGTACGGACGAAGGCCACCGCACTGCGATCATGACGCATGACACGGCGGCTGCCGCGAAATTCGCGCTGCAGCAATGGGAACGCCAGCGCGGCCGCGTGCACGCTGCGCACGCGCTGTCCGACCAAACCGGCGCGCTGGATTACGACGTCTCCGAGGGCATGCTCGCAGGCTACGCGCAGGGCTTCGCGGCGGCGCGCGACGCCGACCTCGCCGTCGCACGCGACGGACTCGCCGACGCGCTCAATGCCGGCCGGCCCGTCGAACCGCTCGCGCTGATTCTCGTCGAGCGCTTGACGGACCGTGGCCTCGCGACGCTGCTGCTCGAGCGCGGGCGCACCGACATCGTCGTGCACATGCTGCCGCGCATCGCCAAAGCGTTCCCGGCCGACGATGCGCTGCCGATTCTCATCGCGGGCACGACGCGGAGCGAGCTTGCATCCGCACTCGTCGCACGCATCGGTAAGCTGTCCGGTAAGAGCCATGCGGCGCACGCCTGGTTACTCGATCAGTTCGGCGACGAGCGGCTCGGAACGTCGGCGGCGGCTGCACTGGCCCAGACCGAAGACCCGGTCGCGATCGCGGCGATGGCAGACAAACTGCATGCGGCAGGCAAGCCGCTCGCACGGAGCCGCGCGGCGCTCGGCCTGAAACTCTCGGGTACACGCGCAGCGCGCGACGCGCTACAGAAATTCGTCGACGACCCTGAATCCCCCGCCGCGCTGCGCGCGCAGGTCAGCGATTGGCTCCGTTGATACGCATCGCGCTGGCGGTGCTCCTGCTGAGCGCAGCACAGCCTGTCGCTGCGGCCTGCAACATTACCCAGAACGGCGAATACACGAACTACACCAGCGTCGGTTGCGGCGACGTGATCCTTCGCTACACGCAACACAATACAAACACGGCGACCGAAGTCGCGCTCGGCTACCCGGTGCCGATCCCCGTCGAGTCGCTGACACCGGTCGCGGGCTTCCGCACCTATGCTAGCTTGCTTGCCGCGCAACAGGACATGATGACGACCCACCCGGAAGTCGCGGGATTCGACATCGGAACGACCGTCGCTGGACGCAGCATCTGGGCCTACCGCATCGGCACACCCGCGACTACGACGATATACGGGCAACCAAAGGGCGCTGTCATGGCGGTCGGCGGCACACACGCGCGCGAGTGGCAACCGCCGGAGGTCATCGCGGAGATTTTCGAGCGCCTGGTCGCGGGCCGGAACGATGCCGGCATCGGCCAGTACCTGATTGACAATCTCGCGGTCGTCCTGATTCCGGTGTTGAATGTCGACGGCTTCCTGCTGACGCAGAAGTTTCCCGATACGACCACCGGCGATTGGCGCGTGCCGCGCGATGGACGCATGCGGCGTAAAAATCTTCGCCACTTTAACGGCGGCATTGTCGACGACCTGCTCTTGACGGTCGACGACAATCCGCACGGTGTCGATTTGAACCGGAACCACCCACAGGGATTCCGCTCCACCGCGCAAAACACAATTGAGCACAGTTTGATCTACGCGGGTGCGAGCACGCACAGCGAACCGGAAGTCACGGCGCTACTCGACGCCGCGACACTGGTCCCCGCGGGCCGCCTGCGCCTGTTCATGGATGTTCACTCGTTCACACAGATTTATTTTGCGCCGCAAACGAGCAATGCCGCGCGCAACGCGCGCACCGCGGAACTCGCAGCTCGTATGCGCGCGGTCACCGGCAACAAATACCGCTACTCGCCGGACCCTCAAGGCGCGGCAATCGGCACGGCCGCCGACCATTTCGCGGTGGCGCACCAAATACCCGCGTGGACGCTCGAAACCGAACCGCTGAACGGTGGCCAGGACTATCCGGGCGGCACCGGCGCATCACACAGCGGTTTCATCACACCGGACAGCGAAATTTCGCGCGTGCGCGACGAGCTCGCGCGGACGTCGTTGCTGGGCTTCTATCATCAGGCCGGGCCACCGTCCGTCGTGGCCGCGGAAATCCGCGATGCCGACGGCACACTCGTCTGGAGTGTCGACTGGGTTCCCGCCGCGTCCGGCACACGCACGCTCGCGTTACGGACGGACGGTGCACTCACTGCGGGCGGCACCTACACCGCGTGGGTCGCGTTCGATAAACCCATGCGCTGGCGCAACGACGCGGGCGTGGTGACGCAGTACGCCGGCCAGACTGCGCAACTCGATCCATCAATCAGCCTGGAAGTCGCTACGAGCGGCGCGAATCGCGCGATTCCACTCACCGGCGGCGAATGGCTGACCGACCCCGGCCCAGGGCCCGACGGTTACTTGAATTACCGAGACGACGCGTACGCGGTCACGTTCACGCTACCCGCTGACCTACCCACGGCGGCAACCGCCGCGGTCCTCGTCATCGAGGCCGACGATCTCGCGGGCCAGAAACTCGATGCGGACCCCACGAGCGCGGTGGATTGGCAGAACGGGACCTGGTCCGGCTATCAGAATACGGCGCCGGATTGTCTGCTGCGGGTGTGGGTTGGCGCGGTTGGCACAGCGCCGCACGCACTCGACTGTGCCGCGCTCAATGACACGCCGACCC
>CAYODZ010000115.1:0-3432 GCA_964402835.1 uncultured Gammaproteobacteria bacterium
TTCTCCATGCGCTGCAAATAGACGCGCAGCTCATCGCGCGTGAACGGCGCGGGGCCCGTGTCCGCCTGCGCGACGGGGAGGGCGAGCGAGAGACCGAGGATGAGTGCGGCAACCAGACGGGGGAATAGGTTCATGCCGGAAGTTTCCACACAACCGGCACCGCTGTCATCCCCCAGCGAGCGCCCTCATCGCCTGCCCGAATTCAAAATCACCAAGTCGCTTTGCTGTCTGCTCGTAAACCGCGCGGGTCGCCGGGTATCGCTCAACCCACGGCGCCGCTGTTTGCAGCACCTGCAGCCGCTCGTGACCCGAGCCCACTTTTTGGCCGGCGAGTTCCAGCACCTGAACGACCGTCGCTTCATCGAGGCCATCGATTTGCAGCACCTCGCGCAAAAAGTTCCCATGCTCGAAGTCAGAGCCAATTTCACGGCTGACCTCAATTAGTGTGCGTAGGTATCGGCGCCCCCAGTCCGAACGCACGGCCGTGCTGAGCGCGCGATGGAGCTCAAAGTCCGAGCCGATTTCTGCCGCGGCCTTGGTAAACGCATCGGCGACGGCATCATCCGTCGGCAGACGCCCCACGACCGACATCAGGAGCTGGGCGAGTTCGAAGTCGGAGCCGATTTCCTTCGCCGCGCCGAGCAGCGCCTGCGCTTCGGTAGGGCTCGAGTCCGCGCGCAGCGGAAACGCGTCGAGCGTGTGGCGCAACTCGAAGTCCGAGCGGATTGAGCGGCCGGCGAGTTCATAGATACGAATACGCTCAGCGCCCGTGATGCCGTCGACCGATGCGAGCACGGTGAAGTAACGCCGCGAGACGAAGTCGCTCTTGATCAGTTCGATCTCCTCAATCACCGCAGCGACGCCTCCGCGCGCATGGATGCGCGCGACGCGTTCTTCGGCCTGGATGCCGGTCGTGCGCAGCAATTGCGGCACGAGACCCGCGAGCCATTCGCGGCCGGCCGCATCGAATGGCTGGGCCTTATCGTCGACCTCATAGTCATAGGTCAGTGCGCCGTCGGCGGCGGACCGCACCATGAGTTTGCGTTCCGAAGTGCGAATGCTGAGCGTCTCGCCGGGCGCGAGCGATGCGATGCCGCGCTCGTCGTCGCTGAACCGGAACTCGCCCGACGCGTCGAGCGACAGACGACCATCGGGGCCGCGCGAACGGATCTTCATGCTGCCGTCGTCCCGCATGGACATGCTGACCGAGCGACTCGACGAGTCCCGCGTTTCGTTTGCGGTCACGACGAGGCCGGGGACGGCGAGCGCGCCGATAAGCAGCACGACCATCGCGCCGCGCCCACGCCAGCCGCGGGATTCGGGTGCCGCGGTCGCGAGCCGACGCACGCGTCCGAGTAAGCCCCTGTCGCTCTCCGCCATCGCTGCAGCGAACGCCGGCGCGCGCACCGGCTCGAGCCAGGTCGCGACCGTAATCAGGCAGCGCGCGAGTGGATGCCCGTCGCCGACCGCATCACGCGCCCAGTCGTCGGCGTTGAGTTCTGCGCAATCGGCGAGACGCCGACGCGCGACGAAGTTAAGCGGCTGTGCGCACAACAGCGCGCAGTACAGCGTCACCCCCAGCCGGTACCGCACGTCGCCGCGCGCGACGTGCGCGAGTTCGTGCGCGAGCAGGCCGCGCAGTTCATCGATCGGGAGCGACAGCGCGCGCACCGGCAAACAGATCTCGCGGCCCGGCAGCGTCAGCGGGCTCGGCGCACGCACCGATGCAGTGAGGTGAACCGGCGCAAGTTCCGCATCACGCACCAGCGTGTTCAGTTCGCGAAACGCGACGCCGTCCAGGACCTGGTAGCGATCGCCGAGCAGCCGGCGACCGCGCACGACCGAACCTAAAATGCGCAGGAGCAGGGCGGCGGACAGCACGAACCAGGCGCCCAGCAGCCATTGCCACGGCTCGAGGCTGAATCCGCTTTGCGTGTCGGCCGGCGTCGACGTCGAGACCAACGGCACGCTCGCGACCGTCGGCACGGACCCGGTCGGTATTGTTTCGACCGGCGCCGAAACCATGTACTCGACGGCGACCGGGGCAGTTACCAGCAATTGCGGCGCCGCGACTTGTAGGCCCGCGCTCAACAAAGGCACGACGAGCGCCGCGCGCCAGAGCCGTTCGCGCCGCGCCGGGTCGCGCCCGAGTACGCCGCGATCGAGCAGCCACAGCGCGCCGAGCAAGAGCGTGCTGTGGGCGAGGTAGGTGAGTAGCCAGTTCACGAGGAGTTCATTCATCGGTCTTGTCCTTCTTGGCGCGGGCGAGGAGGTCGCGGGCGCGGTCGATGTCGCCGGGGCGGATTTCGGATTCACGAACGAGGTGCGCGACGAGCTCGCGCGGATCGCCGTTGAAGAGGTTCGAGACGAGTTCGGAGACCATCGACTTTTGCACCGAGCGCGCCGTCACCGACGCGCGGTACACGATCTCGCGGCCGTTACGGTCGGACTCCAACAGGCCCTTCGTCTCGAGTCGCTTCAAGAGGGTCGCGACCGTCGTGTACGCGAGCTTGCGTGCCGTAAGCGCGGCTTGCACCTGCGCGACCGTCGCCTCGCCCGCGTCCCACACCGCCTGCATCAAATCGAGCTGCAGACCGCTCAGCTTCAGTTCCGGGTTGTCGTTCATGGTCGTCCTCTACACCTGTCGTACTACAGTTGTAGAACAAGACCGACCGGCTGTCAACCCGTCTCGTACAGCGGGGGCAGTTCCTGCACGCCGGTCAGGAACGGATTCACCACCCGTACCCGCCCGTAGTGGCGACCGTGCTGGAAATCCTCCGACAGGATCTCCGACACATCATTGACCTGTGCGTACGCGAGTAGATGGGCGTCGTACCAGGAGAGTCCGTATTTGATGACGCCGGTCAGCGCCTCCGTGAGCACATCGGCGTCGGGCCACAGGATGATGAACTGGCGCTGCAAGCGCTCGATGCGTTCGATCGCCATTTTCCGGGTCATCAAAGACTTTCCACCCAGGTCACGGTGCGGCTTCGTAACCGCGACGAAGAACTCGAGCAGGACCTGATGAGGGACGACATAGCGCCGGGCGCCGTCGTACAGGACCCCGGTCGCGATGGTCCGCTTGACCTCGTCGCGCGGGTCGAACGCGTAAACGAGGATGTTGGTATCAATCAGACGAATCACGGTCGTACAGCTCCTCACGCGTCCAGCCCCGCCCGGTCGAGCCGTCGCTCGGGGTAAACGTCATGTGCTTCTGCCGCGCTTCCTGCCAGGCCACGTCCTCGTCGAGCATCTGCAACGCCTCTTCGCGGCTGATGGCGAGCGATGCCGCGCGCGCGCCTTTGGGCACGAGGCGGATGCTCTCGCCGGCAGCCTGGAACTCGATCTCGTCGCCAGGCTTGATGCCGTATTGCTCGGCGAGCCGCTTGGGGAGCGTCAGCTGTAGCTTGCTGGTGACCTTGGCCATGGTCC
>CAYODZ010000116.1:0-7046 GCA_964402835.1 uncultured Gammaproteobacteria bacterium
GGCGTCATCGCGATCGCGGCGGGCTTGATCTCGATCGCCGCGGTCTTCCAGCTTTCGGACGGCGTGCAGGTGGCCGCTGCCGGGGTGCTGCGGGGCTTCAAGGACACGCGCGCGAGCATGGTGCTGACCACCATCGCCTACTGGGGTATTGGCTTCCCGCTCGCCTACTGGCTCGGTGTCGCGCTCGGCTACGGCCCGAAAGCGGTCTGGCTCGGCTTGACCGCAGGCCTGTCCGCGGCCGCCGCACTGTTGTTCTGGCGTTTCCGTACAATATCGCGATGCTCGAATGGTCTGAATACGTAAAGATTTTCGTCGCGATTCTCGTCATCGTGAATCCGCTCGGTGCGGTACCGTTCTATATCAGCCTCACCACCGGCCTCGGCCCCAGCGAGCGGCGCAAAATTCCGAACCAGACCTCGCTGACGATCATCGTCGTGCTCGTCGTCGCGGCGTTCATCGGCGAAGCGCTACTTCGCCTATTCGGCATCTCGCTGGCGTCGTTCCGCGTCGGTGGCGGCATCCTGCTGATGTTGATGGCGGTGTCGATGATGCAGGCTCGTCAGAGCCGCAGTCGACAAACGCCGGAAGAGGCCATCGAGGCCGAAGATAAAGAGAACATCGCGGTCGTCCCGCTCGCGATGCCGTTGCTCGCGGGGCCTGGCGCGATTTCCACGGTCATCATTTACGCGTCGCTCTCCGCGCACCCGGTGCACTACCTAATCATCATGCTCAGCTGCATCGTCGTCGCGTTCATCATCTGGCTCGCGCTGCATTCCGCCGAGTTCCTTGCCGGCTACCTGGGCACCACCGGCATCAACATCGCGATGCGGTTGATGGGCATCCTGCTCGCGGCGATTGCGATCGAGTTCATCGCGTCGGGTGCAATCGACTTGTTGCCAGGATTAGCCGCCGACTAGAGAGGGTCGCTGCGATGGGGGAAATCGTGACCGGGGAAACGCCCGAGCCGACGCCGCAAGCGTGCAAGAACTGCAAGGCGCTGCTCGTCGGTAACTTCTGCAGTCAGTGCGGGCAGGAGGCGAACACTGGGTTGCGCAACGCGCTCCGGATGTTCGGCGAAGGCATCGCGGAGATGTTCGAGTTCGACTCCAAGGTCCGCCTCACGTTTTTCCCGCTGTTCTTCAAGCCGGGATATCTGTCGCTCGAATGGGTGGAGGGCCGGCGCGCGCGCTATGTGCGGCCGGTGCGGTTGTACCTCTTCGTCTCAATCGTATTTTTCATCGCGTTCACGATCGCGACGGATTTCGATACGACCGAGCTGCGCGAGCAGTTAGCCGAGCCGCCGGCGACGACCGAAACCGCGGCGCCCGATTCTGGCGCACCGGCACCGGCGCAACCGGTGCGCAAGCGTCGGACCTGGGTCGACAACATGACAATCCAACTCCCGTTCTACGACGATGAACAAATCGAGGAACTCAAGGACCGGGTGGATTGGCTGGCCGACAATCCCGACCAGCTCATTGACCAGGCGAGGTCGCTGGCGCCGCAGATGATGTTTGTGCTGCTGCCGCTGTTCGCGCTGATTCTGAAATTCCTCTACCTGTTCGCCCACCGCCACTACGCCGAGCATCTGGTGCTCGCGCTGCACACGCACTCGTTCCTGTATATGGCGTTCCTGACGCTGATGGCACTCGCCGGCATCCAGGGGTGGGCGTCCCAGCAGGTCGCCGCGGCGTGGGTCGGCATCCCAGCCGGCTGGCTGTTCGTCGCGCTGTGGATCTGGATCCCGGTTTATTTGTTCCTCGCCCAGAAGCGGTTCTACGGGCAAGGCTGGTTTTTCACGACAATCAAATACTTACTGACAGGCTTCCTCTATTTCATGATGGTGGTGTTCGCGCTGGCGGGCCTGCTAATCGCGAGCGTGATGACCGCCTGAGGCTCATTCAGGCACCGTTCAGAAACCGGGGTATAGTTTTGAGGCGTGGGCTTAACTCCTCCGGAGGTGGGTCATGAAAAAGCCTGGAATCGTAGTGTTAACCGGTGTCGTGTTGGTGCTCGCGGCGGGC
Organism: uncultured Gammaproteobacteria bacterium; assembly: GCA_964402835.1. GTDB lineage: Bacteria > Pseudomonadota > Gammaproteobacteria > Natronospirales > JAIVGZ01 > JAIVGZ01. The sequence continues at coordinate 2,025 of CAYODZ010000116.1, forward strand.
TGTAGCGCAGCCCCAGTCGAGAAGGCAAAACCGACCTATGAGCTCGATCTCAACCGCATGGCGATGATTGAGCATGTCGCCGACAAGCGCGGCGTCCGTGTGATTTGGGTGAACGCCCCGACGCGGGCCGTTTTCTAACGACAGACCTGGTTGCGCCCGGCCTTCTTCGCTCGATACAGCGCCTTGTCGGCTGATCGCAATACTTCATGCGGCGTGTCGCCGCCGCGTCCGGCGCCCGCGACGCCGATGCTGATTGTGATGTTGACCTCGCGGTCGTCATCACCGGCATTGCGTCGCGTGTCGCCGGCACGCCGGTCGCGCCGACGGATCGTGAACTTTTCATCGGCAATCCGCTTGCGCAGCGCGCCGAGCGCCGCGAGCGTGTCGCGTACCTCACAACCGCTGAACACAATCGTGAATTCCTCGCCGCCGTAGCGGTACGCGCGCCCACCGGCCTCGATGTTCATCAGCCGCGCGCCGACCATCCGCAACACCTCATCACCGGCGTCGTGCCCCCAGGTGTCGTTGAATTGCTTGAAGTGGTCGACGTCGACCATCGCAATCACAAACTCATCGCCGAGCTTCATGAGCCGCTCCTCGAGCGCGCGCCGGCCCGGCAGCCCGGTCAGTTCGTCGAGGAACGCCATGCGCCATGAAGTTTGCAGCAACGCGACGAGGAACACGAGCCCGGCCGAGCCGAGCAACGCACCGGTCCAGGGTGTGTGAACGCCGTCGTACAACGCGAGTACCACCGCGATCGTCGCTGCGAAGAACGCCGATCGCATCGGGTCCGGGGACAGTACAAGTCGTCCGTGGAACAGCAGCAGCGCGGTGAGCATCATCAAGAGACCGGGCGGTTCAATCGCAATCGCGCGCGTGAGCGCGCTCTCGAACAATGGCATCGACAATAGCCACGCGAGCTTATCGCTCTGCGACCAGAGCACGATCCAAACGAACACGACCTCGAGGAAGATGAGCAGGAAGCGGAAGCTGCCGGCGCGCGTGAAGACACCGCGCTCGCCAATCATTGCGAACACCATCAGGTTCAAGGGCAGGAACACGCTGACGGCATCGAACAGCGCGTAGCCCGCGAAGCCGCTGGTGTGCGCGCCGGAGGTCAGCGCGAACCACGCGATTACGATGCTAAGGATTGCAAAAAACGCGCGGCTGCGATTGAAGTGCAGCGCGGCAATCAACGCGGCGCCGGACAGGATGACCGGCGTCCAAGACAGCATCACCCGTATTTGGTCGGGCAGGCGTTCAGCCCACGCGAGTATGCACAGCGTCGCCGCGATGACGACGGTCGCCGGCAACAGCGCGGAGACGACTTTACGCCAGTCCAAGTTTTTTCATCTGACGGTCGTGCAGACCCGACAGCGTCAACAGCGAGACGGTCGCGCCGCACAGCGCGAGGAACATGTCCCACTGCGTATCCCAATTGTCACCCTGCGTACCGAGGAACGATTCGGCGGCGTCCTCGCTCAACAGCGCGACCCACCACTCGACGAGTTCGTAAAACGCGCTGATCGCAAGGCAGATTGAAACGACGAGATAGAACAGCCAGCGCGGCCGTGCGAGCACGTGGTTTCTGATGAGGACTTCGCGCGCGATAATCGCGGGCACAAAGCCTTGCAGGATGTGACCCAGCCGGTCGAAGTGATTGCGCGAGAGGTCATAGGTGTCGCGCAGCCAATTGAAGAATGGGACTTCGGCGTAGGTGAAGTGGCCGCCGATCATCATCACAATGGAGAAGACCGCGACGAGCCAATAAGCGAGGTCCGTCATCCGGAACGTCGGATAGAAATAGAGGAGGAGGCCGATGCCGACGACGGGCGGCGCGACCTCGAGTGCCCAGGTCGCGCGGTCGGCGGGGCCGATGCCCGACCACACGAGCACGAGCGCGCAGGCCGCTAATAGGAACCAGTGGACCGGTGGGACCGGTGTACGCGAGAGAACCATCGGTGTAATTTATACCCCATGAACCTTAAAACACTAGTTTTCTTGCTGGCCGTCGCGCCAGCCTCCGCGCTGGCTGCCACGCAGCCGGCCCGTCTCGCGCTGCCTGCAAACGCCGACAACGATATTTCCGTCGAGAATCTGATCGGCAGCATGACCATTGTCGGCGGCGACGGCGATGAAATTGTCGTTGAGATCGACCGCATTGGTGCGACCGACGAACTCGCGCAAAGCATCACGCTCGAGCACCGCGTGCGCGGCAACGACATCGAGATTTGGGTCGAGTACCCGAACGACCGCTATGTCTATAAACCAGAGCGGGGTTCGCACAACACAACGACCAATTACCGTGGCGAGCGTATCCGCGTGGTGAGCCGTGGCCGCGGTGACGAAGTGTACGCGGACGTACGCGTGACGGTGCCGCGCGGCGTCGAATTCGATGCATACAACGCGGTCGGTTCGCTTGAAGCGGACGGCCTGCGCGGTGAAGTCGCGCTGCGCACGGCGTCCGGGAGAGTGACCGCCGCGAACGGCAGCGGTGAGTGGACCGTGCGCTCGGGCAGCGGTCGGCTCGACGTCTCGAACTTCGAGGGTGAGCTCGACGCACGCACCGGTTCGGGCGCAATCAACCTTGCGAACGTCAACGGCGATATCGAGGCGAACACCGGTTCGGGCGGCATTGATGCGAAAGTCGTTGGCGGTGAGATTGAAATGGGCACCGGCTCCGGCAGCATCCGCATCAACGATTTGACGGGCGGCGGCGAGTTCGAAGCGACGACCGGTTCGGGTTCAATCCGCGTCGACGGCGACTTGTCCAAAGTAAACGATCTCACGATGCGCACGGGCTCCGGCAGCATCACGATTCGCGCGAGCGGCGTGCCGAATGTGAAGCTCGTCGCGCGTACGGGCTCGGGTAGCGTCGAAGTGGATGTGCCCGGCATGACGAACGTAACGGCGAAGCGCAATCGCGTTGAAGCGACAATTGGGACAGGTGAGGGCAACGCATCGTTGCGCACCGGTTCGGGATCAATTGATTTCACGAGCGACAAGAAATAATCGCACGCACTATCTTTTCCCCCGCGAGATGCTAACATCTGGCGAAATTTTGCAATCGTGTTTTGGGGAACAGATTGATTCATTATCGCGAAGCGTCCGTCGCCGACATTCCAGCTATGGCGGCCATCCGCCTAGAAGTTGTCGAGAACACGCTCACTGATCCGGGTCGCGTTTCGCGTGGGATGTATCACGATTACCTCACGACCTCTGGTAAGGGCTGGCTCTGCGAAGTGAACCGTCGTGCGGTCGGTTTCTCGGTCGCGGCGTTGACCGATCAGACCATCTGGGCCTTGTTCGTTCACCCCGAGTACGAAGGGCGCGGCATTGGTAAAGAATTGCTCGCACTCGCCGTCGACTGGCTGTTCGAGCAGGGCGCGGAGAGCATCTCCTTGACCACCGACCCGGATACGCGCGCCGACCGCCTCTACCAAGCGGCCGGTTGGGAGCGCGGCGAACACATCGCAAACGGCGAAGTTCGCTACCGGCTCGCCCGCATCAGGTAATCACCCTAGGGCGCATTGCCCATTCGCTTCAACCGCTTACAATCCCCCCATGACCGAAACTGACGCCGGCAGCGGCGCCACGCTTCACGTCCGGCTTGAGCGCCAGCTCAACGCATTGTTGCTCATTAGCCGGCGGTGGCGCCGTTATGAGTCCGACGTTGGCGCCGCTTTTAAAAGCATCACCGAATCTGCAGCCGCAGCGCTCGCGGTCGATCGTGCGAGCATCTGGATCCTCGATGACAAGCGCGAGACGATCGTGTGCCACGACCTCTATGAGTACGGGCGCCATCGGCATACGCGCGGCTTCAAACTGTCCCGCGCCGATAACCCTGCGTACTTTGCTGCCATCGAGCGCGACGAGATGATCGCCGCGACCGATGCGCATCTGGATCCCAGCACGCGCGCGTTCTCAAAAGGTTATCTCGCGCCCCACGGCATCGGCGCGATGCTCGATGTGCCGATTCGTGTCGGCGGCGAGCTGACCGGTGTCTTGTGCCACGAGCACGTCGGCGGCCCGCGATTGTTTCTCGCCGACGAGCAAACGAGCGCGCGCCTGCTCGCGCATCTCGCGTCGCTCGCGTGTGAAATCGCGGAGCGGCAGCGCAGTGAGGCTCAGATCGCCTGGAACCATTCGCTCACGCAGGCCGCCGTCGACAGCGCCGAGCTCGGTGTCGTCGCGAGCGATATCCACGGCAAAGTGACCTTCATGAATGACCGCGTGCATGAAATCTGGGCGCTGCCGAAGGAAGTGATGGCGAAGAGCCGTGAAGAGCGCCTTGCGTATTTTGGCCAGCTCGTGCGTGACGCCGATGGTTTCATGAAAACGGTCAAGCGCTTGATGACAGACCCGGCCGCCGTGCTCGAGACGCTGCGGATGGAACTAAAAGACGGCAGCAAGCTCGAACTGGGTAGCCGTCCACAGCGGGTGGACGGGAATATAATCGGTCGGGTCTGGACCGTACGAAAACTAACCGGGGAATAACCATATGATGCGCCCGATACTGCTAGGCAGCCTGCTGTTCGCCACCGCTTGTTCGCCGCAAACAGCGCCGCTACCGGAACCGCCCGTCGCGGAGGCGCGTGAGTATCAGGTCGAGGCGCCGCATGGCGCGTCCCGCGCGGACGAGTACTACTGGCTGCGCGACGACACGCGCGAAAACCCCGAGATGCTTGCCTACCTGAACGCAGAGAACGATTACGCGGATGCGGTGCTGGCACCGCTTGAGGGTCTGCGTGATGAACTCTACTCGGAACTCATCGGTCGCTTGAAGCAGGACGACGCAACGGTCCCTTACCGATACAAGGATTATTGGTATTACACGCGCTACGAGGAGGGTAAGGAGTACCCGATCCACGCGCGCCGCGAGGGCTCGATGGACGCGCCCGAGGAGATTCTCCTCGACATTAATGCGCTCGCCGAGGGCCATGGCTACTACAACGTCGGTTACCACAAAGTCAGCCCGAACCAGCAGCTGCTCGCGTATTTCGAGGACACCGTCGGCCGCCG
>CAYODZ010000117.1:0-3654 GCA_964402835.1 uncultured Gammaproteobacteria bacterium
GCGGACCTTCCGCACCTCCACGAGCTCGCATGGCGCTTCCCATCCGCCGAAGAAGTCGAGGAGGAGCATGCCGTCGTCCGCGAGATGCGCGCGCGTCGCCTCGAAGTAGCCGCGCAGCTCATCGCGAGTCTTGAAGCAGAAGTACGAGTAGTTGAACGCCATCACGATGTCGTGGCGAGCGCCGGCCACTCGCGTCCGGACGTCCTCGCGCAGCAACGTCACGCGGTCGGCGTCTTTCTCGAGGGGCTCGATGTTGTGCGTGAGGCCCCACGCGAGGACCGACGCATCATGATCGACGGCCCACGCCTCATTGTTACGGCCACGCCGAACGAACTCGCACGAAGTCGCACAGGTGCCGCTGAAATCCTCGCGCAATTTCCGCAGCGGTCGCTTACGCGACGCGTCCCAGGTCTGGATGACGAAATCGACCTCGGACTCGACGTCCTGCACGGCCTGCTCGTACAGGTCGTGGCGGTCGGCGCGTTCGGCCTGGGTGGGTTTTTTCTTTTTCTTGGTGGTCATGTCAGGCGAGGCGCTTATCCGCCGCGTCGAGCTCATCGCGCAATTTCGGCGGCACGCGGTCGCCGAAACTCTCGATGTACTCGCGGATCGACTTGAACTCGTCGCGCCATGCATCGCGGTCCACAGACAGAAGCTCTTCCATGACCGCCGGGTCAACGCCAAGACCGGAAGTATCAAGCGCGCCCTCGGCAGGCAGATAGCCGACCGGCGTCTCAACGGCCTTGCCGTCACCGGCACAGCGGTCGAGGATCCAGCGCAACACACGCAGGTTCTCGCCAAAGCCAGGCCACAGGAACTTGCCGTCATCGTCCTGACGGAACCAGTTCACGTGGAAAATCTTCGGCAGCTTGTCGGAGCGTTCGCCAAACTGCAGCCAGTGGCCCCAGTAATCGCCGAAGTTGGTGCCGCAGAACGGCTTCATCGCCATCGGGTCACGGCGCACGACGCCGACCTTACCGGTGGCGGCCGCGGTCGTCTCCGACGCAACCGACGCGCCGACGAGCACGCCGTGGTTCCAATCAAACGCTTCCATCACGAGCGGCGCGAGCTCCTTGCGGCGACCACCAAAAACGATTGCCGAAATCGGCACGCCGTTCGGGTTCTCCATCTCGGGCGACGCGCTTGCGCACTGCTTCGCGGGCACCGTGAAACGCGAATTCGGGTGCGCGGCGGGACCATTCTTTGGGTCGTACTTGCGACCCTGCCAATCGACGGCCGGCACGGTCTTGTCCTTGCCCTCCCACCACGGCTGGCCGTCTTCGGTGAGCGCGACGTTCGTGAAGATCGAATTGTGGTCGAGCATGTTCAGTGCGTTCGGGTTCGTCTTCGCGCCCGTGCCGGGCGCCACGCCGAAGAAGCCGGCCTCCGGGTTGATCGCCCACAGCCGACCGTCCGCGCCGAGCTGCATCCACGCGATGTCGTCGCCGACCGTCCAGACCTTCCAGCCTTTGTGCGACTCGGGCGGAATCAGCATCGCAAGGTTGGTCTTGCCGCACGCGGACGGGAATGCCGCCGCGACGTATTTGATTTCGCCTTCCGGATTCTCAATCCCGACGATGAGCATGTGCTCCGCGAGCCAGCCCTCGTCCTGCGCCTGCCAGCTCGCGATGCGTAGCGCGTGGCATTTCTTGCCGAGGAGTGCGTTGCCGCCGTAGCCCGAGCCGATTGACTTGATGGTCAGCTCTTCCGGGAAGTGCGTGATCATGCGGTTCTCGATCTTGAGGTCGCCGGTCGAGTGCAGCCCCTTCACGAACGAACCTTCCTTCTCGATGCGCGCGAGCGCTTCCGCGCCCATGCGCGTCATCATGCGCATATTCACGACCACGTACGGGCTGTCGGTGATTTCGACACCGCAACGGGACAGTGGCGACAGAATTGGGCCCATGCAGTACGGGATCACGTACATCGTGCGTCCCTTCATGCAGCCCTCGAACAGCGCGTCGACTTTGGCGTGCCCTTCCGCAGGCGCCATCCAGTTGTTGTTCGGACCGGCGTCGTCCTTGTCGGTCGTGCACACGTACGTCAAGTGTTCGGTACGGGCCACGTCAGACGGGTCGGAACGGTGGAGGTAGCACCCGGGGTGGGTATCCTCGTTCAATTTGATGAGGTCGCCGGATTCCAGCATCTGCTGAATGAGCGAATCGTTTTCTTCAGCGGAACCGTCGCACCAATGGATGCGGTCGGGCTGGGTGAGGCGGGCGACATCGTCAACCCACGCGAGCAACGCCTTGTTCGTCGTGGCCATTCCTACCTTTCTCTAGAGGATGAGTGAAACGGTGCATTATACTCGACCGGTGAATCAGATTGCCGACCTTCTCGGCGCCGGCGGGCCGCTGGCCCAATCCCTTGATGGCTTCAATCCGCGTCGCGACCAGCAGAAAATGGCCGCCGCGGTGGCCGATGCGCTCGAGAACCGCCGCGCGCTCGTGGTCGAGGCCGGCACCGGCACCGGCAAGACCTTTGCGTATCTCGTGCCCGCGCTGCAGTCCGGCCTCAAAGTGCTCGTCTCCACGGGCACAAAGAACCTGCAAGACCAGCTGTTCAATAAGGATCTCCCGGCGGTGCGGGATGCACTCGGCCTGCCGGTTTCGGCGGCGCTCCTCAAAGGCCGCGCGAATTACCTGTGTCCGCAACGCCTTGAGCAGGCGAAGCTCACCGGCCGTTTCGACTCGCGTGACCGCGCAAAGGAGTTCGCGCTGATTGAGCGCTGGGCCGGTACGACCGCCGACGGCGACGTTGCCGAAGTCGAGGGTGTGCCCGAAGACTCCTCCGTGTGGCCGTGGGTTACTTCGACCGCCGAGAACTGCCTGGGCCAGAAGTGTTCGCATTACGACGATTGCTTCGTGCTGCAAGCGCGAAGGCGCGCACTCCAAGCGGATGTCGTCGTCATCAACCACCACCTGATGTTCGCCGACCTCGTTCTGAAAGAAGCCGGGTTTGGCGAACTCCTGCCCGGCGCCGACGCGGTCATCGTGGATGAAGCGCACCAGCTCGCGGAGACCGCAAGCCAGTTCTTCGGTACCGTCGTGACCGGTCGGCAGCTCTCCGACCTAGCGCGCGATGCGACCGCGGCGTTCGTGAATGATGCGGGAGACACACCCGCGATCCGTGACGCCGCCGACCAGCTCGAGCGTGCGCAACGCGAACTCGCGATGAAAATAATCGGAGGTGGTCGGGGCGACTCCGCGCGCCGCCCGTGGCAGCAATGGCCCGGCATCGCGCAGGTCGAGTCCGCGCTCGACAACGTCGCCTACGCCCTCGGCGAGTTGTCGCAAATCCTCGGTGCGCACGCCAGCCGCGCGACTTCACTCGAGCAAACACTCGAGCGCACCGAAAACGTGCGCGCACAGCTCGCGCTGATTCGCTCGGAAGCCGCGATCGGCGAAGTGCGCTGGATCGAGTCGTTCCGATCGAGCTATGGGCTACACCTCACGCCGCTCGACGTGTCCGAGCCACTCGCGAAGCTGTTCAGCAACCCGCCACGCAGTTGGGTGTTCACGTCCGCGACGCTTGCGGTCGGCGAACGCTTCGAACACTTTACGCAGGCGCTCGGCCTCGTCGAGCCCGACACGTTGCTGCTCGGCTCGCCGTTCGATTACGAGCACAACGCGATGCTGTATGTTCCGCCCGACC
>CAYODZ010000118.1:0-5408 GCA_964402835.1 uncultured Gammaproteobacteria bacterium
TGCGCAAAGCCCGTCGCGCGACCCAGTTCTCGAAGCGCTAACGGGAACCCGTCCCGCTTTATTGGGGGATCGTCTAGCGGTAGGACTGCGGACTCTGACTCCGCCAACCTAGGTTCGAATCCTAGTCCCCCAGCCAAAAAAAGGGCCCGCATCGCGGGCCTTTTTTTGGCTGGGTGGAGTCAGGGACGAACCTTCGTTCGACCAAATCGCCTGGAGCGATTTGGGACCGCCGAAGGCGGGCCCGAGCGCAGCGAGGGCGCGGCACAGGGATGTGCCGCGCAATCCTAGTCCGGTGTTCCTTTAAATCTTTTCCACGCCCTTCGCTCCGGCAATCAAAAGAACATCCGCCGGCCGCCGCGCAAACAACCCGACCGTCACCACGCCCGGAATCTGGTTGAGCTCGCGCTCGACCGCGGCAGCATCGGTCAGATCCAAGTTATGCACGTCGAGGATCCAGTTGCCGTTGTCGGTCGTGAAACCCTCGCGCAACACGGGCTGGCCGCCTTTCGCGACCAGCGCGCGACCCACCAGGCTGCGCGCCATCGGGATGACCTCGATGGGAAGCGGGAACGCGCCGAGCACCCGGACGAGCTTGCTCTCATCGGCGATGCAGACGAATTTCGCCGCAGCCTCGGCGACAATTTTCTCGCGCGTCAGCGCACCGCCACCGCCCTTGATCAAGTGCCGGTTGCGGGTGGCCTCGTCGGCGCCGTCGACATAAAGGCCGATGGGACCCGCCGCATTGAGATCGATCACCCGGATACCGTGGCGCTTCAGGCGTTCGGTCGATGCGTCCGAGCTCGAGACGGCGCCCTCGATCGTGTGGCGGCGCTCGGCGAGGGCGTCGATGAAGTGGTTGACGGTCGAGCCGGTGCCGACGCCAATGACGGTGTCTTCCTCAACGTAGTCGAGTGCGGCGACGGCCGCTTGTTTCTTGAGATCGTCTTGGTTCATGGCCTTGAGTTTACTACCCCCATAAAAAAACCGGCCCCAGAGGGGCCGGTTTCAGGAAAGACCTTGCGGTCAGGCTTTCTTCGCCGTCTTCTTGCGGCGGACAGCCTTCTTGCGACGCTTCGGAGCGGCCTTCTTCTTGGTGGCCTTCTTCCGCTTCGGAGCAGCCTTCTTCTTGCTGGCTTTCTTCCGAGTCGCTTTTTTACGCTTCGGGGCGGCCTTTTTCTTTGCCGCCTTTTTCCGAGTCGCCTTCTTGCGCTTCGGTGCGGCCTTCTTCTTTGCCGCCTTTTTCCGAGTCGCCTTCTTGCGCTTCGGTGCGGCTTTCTTCTTCGCCGCTTTCTTGCGCGTTACCGCTTTTTTACGAGCAGCCGCTGTACGTTTCTTAGCGACTTTTTTCTTTGCAGTTTTCTTCTTCGCAGTTACTTTTCTTTTCGCAGTCACTTTACGTTTCGCAGTGACCTTTCTTTTCGCTGCGGTTTTTTTCTTCGCCGCAGTTTTGCGTTTAGGTGCTGCTTTCTTCTTTGCTGCCATAAGAGAATATCCTCCGAGTGCCAAGTACTCGCGCTTGAGTATATACGAGAAACTGAAAAATTCCAGATAGTTGCAAGCGGGGGGTCTGACGATGGCATCCCGGAGATTGAAGTCGACTTGGTGGCGGGCGCGCCGACACACGAGTCAGATCGCGTTGCGCATTGTCGACTTGGTCGCCACGCAATGCGGTGCGCGCACACCTCGCTGATTATGCGCGCAGCGTTTAGCCCTTTATTTCCAAGGCCAGAATGAGGTCGCAATGCTTTTTCGAAACCGGCATCACCGACAAGCGGTTACCGCGTTTCAGTAGCTGGAAGCCGTCCAGTCGGCCATCGTTTTTGAGTTCGGAGAGGGTCACGACGCGTTTCAGGCGGCGCTTGAACCGGATGTCGACGACGAACCAGCGGGGCGCGTCCGGGTCACTCTTGGGGTCAAAATGCGCATCTTCGGGGTCGAACGCGCTCGGGTCCGGGTAAGCCTCCTTGACCACTTCTGCGACGCCGGCGACACCTGGCTCGTCGCAATTCGAGTGATAGAAGAGAACGACGTCGCCCTTCTTCACGTCGTCGCGCAGCATGTTGCGCGCTTGATAATTTCTAACGCCATCCCAATGCGTTCGCTTGTCGCGTTCGAGATCATGGATGCCGTAACACTCAGGTTCGGACTTGAACAACCAACAAGACATCAGCGTCTCCTCTTAAATAATTGCACGCCGTCTTCAGTCGCGACGCCATCGAGCGGCACGTCCCACGGCATTTCAGGAAGTGCATCGACTCGCTGACATTCATAGGCATACCCAATGAGCAGCGGCCCAAACCACTGGCGGCGCAACCGCCGAAAAGCAAAGGTCCGGTCGTAGTAACCCGCGCCCATGCCAAGCCGGTTGCCCACCTCGTCGAACCCGACCAGCGGTACCAGGACCAGATCCAGGAATTGGGCGGCAACGGACGGGCCGGACCGGGGTTCGGGGATGCCGTAGCGATTGGGGATTAGAGGGTCGCCGGCCTCGGCCCGGACGAAACTGAGGCAGCCGGGCCGGGGACCGAGCACCGGCAGAAAGACCTGCCGCCCGGCCTCACGGACCGCGGCGACGAACGGGCCTGGGTCGAGTTCGGCGTCGACGGCTACGAAGGCGCCGATTCGGTGGGCGTTGCGAGCGGCCGGACTGCTGGTGAGCGCGGCCGCCGCGGCCAGCGCGGCTTGGTCACGAAACGCGCGGGGTTGCTCGCGCCGACGGGCGCGCAGAGTCCTTCTTAATGAGTTCGCAGAGGTCAAAAAAGCGTCTCCCGCCTGTGCCGTCCCGGACCATCGCCCTTGAACCAGTTGTTCAGGTGGGGCCAAGACCCGCGCTTAAGGCTTTCCGCACGAAGCGGACATGCGCACCAGCGCAAAGGATCAGCGGCCCCTGGGCATGTGATTAGGCTCAAGAAAATACAGGGCCGGGTCGAACACTGCAGGAGACGGTCCTATTTTAAATCAAATCTCGTGCTGACGCGCGTGGCTGAGGGCCTGCTCGACCTTCTCTTGGAGCACATGGATGCGGCGGCTGATGCCCTCCGCGCCCGGTCCACGGCCCGCTCGCGTTTCGAGCAGCTCGTGGGAGATATTGAGTGCCGCCATGACCGCGATACGATCGGCACCGACGACCTTGCCACTGGTGCGGATTTCGGTCATGCGCTCGTTGAGCAGGCGCGCCGCCTCAATCAATGCCGCACGCTCGTCTTCCGGGCACGCAACCTGATAATCCTTGTCGAGAATGCGAATCGTGACTTGGACGGGTGCTCCGCTCAAGACGCGTGCTCCATCGAACGCAGTCGCGAAATCATCGCTTCGACGCGGGTTCGCACCAGCTCGTTTTTCTGCACGAGCGCAGCGCGCTCAGAGACCAACGCGTCCTGCTTCTGTTGCAGCGAAAGGTTTTCTTCTTTGAGGCGCTCGACGATTTTAATGAGCTCGTCGATGCGGAATTCAAGCTTGCTGAGGTCATCACCGGCCATGCGAGCATTATTAAGCGGCAAGTTGATAAACTGCAAGGCCATGTCGACGAGCTTTCATGACTTAGACCGACTCTTGCGCCGAATCGGCGCGCCTGTCGATGCGGCGGAGTGCCACGGCGCGCTCTGCGGGGCCCTTTGCGCGCCGACGTCCGATACCGACAGCTGGCTTGCGCAGACGCTTGAGGGCGTTGCCGACGCGCGCGATGCGCGGCCGCCGCTCGCAGCGCTCGCGGCCGACACGATGCGGAAACTGCAGAATGGCGACTTCGAGTTCGCGCCGTGCCTGCCCGATGACGACGAGCCGCTGACGCAGCGCACTGCTGCGCTCGGCGAATGGTGCGAAGGTTTCCTGTTTGGCATCGGCGCGTCGAGCATCGAGCATTTCGATGCGTTGCCCGAGAGCGTTCAGGAGGTTATCCGCGACGTCGTCGAGATGGCGCGCGTTGGCATGCCGACCGGCGACGACACTGCGGGCGACGAGGGCGCGTACGTCGAGCTCGTTGAGTACTTGCGCGCCGGCGTCCAGCTGGTTTACGACGACATGAACCCGGTGCCAGCGAGCCCCGTGCTCGCTGCGCCCCCGAGCGTCCAATGAAGAGGCATTGCCACGTATGAAACCGACCGAGTACACACGCCGGCGCAAGCAGCTGATGCAAATGATGGGGTCTGGGTCGATCGCGATCATCCCGGCCGCGTCCGAGAAGGTCAGGAACGGCGACGCCCACTATCCGTACCGACAGGACAGCGATTTTCGCTACCTGACGGGGTTTCCGGAGCCCGAGGCAGTCGCAGTGCTGATTCCGGGCCGCAAGCACGCCGAGTACGTGCTGTTCTGTCGCGAACGGGACCCGACGATGGAAACCTGGAACGGCCGCCGCGCCGGCCAGCAGGGTGCCATCGACGACTTCGGCGCGGACGACGCGTTTCCGATCACCGACATTGACGAGATTCTCCCCGGGATGCTCGAGCAGGTGGACCGCGTGTTCTACACGATGGGAAACCACCCGGAGTTTGATCAGCGCCTGATCGGGTGGGTGAACCACTTGCGCGCGCAAGTCCGGACGGGCACCCACACGCCCGCCGAGTTCGTCTCGCTCGACCACCATTTGCACGACATGCGCCTGGTGAAAAGCCGCGAGGAGGTTGCCACGATGCGGCGTGCGGCAAAAATCTCCGCCGGCGCGCACAAGCGGGCGATGCGTGCGTGCCGCCCCGGACTGAACGAGTACGAGGTTGAGGCGGAGCTGTTGCACGAGTTCCACCGCAACGGCGGCGAGCCCGCGTATACGTCGATCATTGGTGGGGGCGAGAACGCGTGCATCCTCCACTATGTGGAAAACAACGCGCCGCTGAAGGACGGGGACCTGTTGCTGATTGACGCGGGTACCGAATTCGACGGCTACGCATCGGATATCACCCGCACGTTCCCCGTGAATGGCCGCTACAGCGAGGCGCAGCGCGCGGTCTACGAGGTGGTCCTCAAAGCGCAGCTCGCCGCAATAGACCAGGTTCGGGCCGGCAATCACTGGAACGACCCGCATGACGCCGCGGTGAAGGCGCTGACGCAGGGGCTCGTGAAGCTCGGCCTCCTGAAGGGTTCTGTTCCGCAGCTGATAAAGAGCGGCGCGTACCGGAAGTTCTACATGCACCGAACGGGACATTGGATCGGCATGGACGTCCACGACGTCGGTGACTACAAAATCGATGACCAGTGGCGGGTGCTCGAGCCCGGCATGGTCTTGACCATCGAGCCGGGTCTTTACATCGCGCCCGGGACGAAGGGTGTGCCGAAAAAATGGTGGGGCATCGGCGTCCGCATCGAGGACGACGTGCTTGTCACGCGCGGGGCACCCGACGTGCTGAGCGCGGACGTGCCGAAGGCGCCCGACGAAATCGAGGCGCTGATGCGCGCCGCGTAGTGAAGGGCGA
>CAYODZ010000119.1:0-32138 GCA_964402835.1 uncultured Gammaproteobacteria bacterium
TTCCGGCATGAACCTATTCCCCCGTCTGGTTGCCGCACTCATCCTCGGTCTCTCGCTCGCCCTCCCCGTCGCGCAGGCGGACACGGGCCCCGCGCCGTTCACGCGCGATGAGCTGCGCGTCTATTTGCAGCGCATGGAGAACGGCGACCTTCAGGCCTATCACGAGATCGGCGCCGCGATGCTGCGCGGTGACCGGCTCGCGCAGGATGTCGAAGGCGCTCTCGAGAATCTCAACCACGCAGCGGACCGCGGCCACGTCGACTCGTTGCTGCTGATTGCCAACTGGTATCTCCACACCCGGGACGGTGAGCGCGCGCGTCCGTATGTGGAGCGCGCGCTCGCGACGGGTGACCCGCGGGCGCATTACGGCTTCGTCCAGATACTCGACAGCGCGTGGGCGTGGCGGTTGTTCCCCGACGACGCGGAAAAGAAGCGACGGCGTCTTGAGTCATTGCTGCGGGCGGCGAACGGCAACATCCCCGAGGCGATGAACACGCTCGCGTGGCACTACGCGGGCGGCGACGCTAAAGACCCAGTGCGCGAGTTCTATTGGTTCGAACAGGCGGCCATGCATGGCCACCGTGATTCCATCGTCAATCTCGCCCGCCTGCTCAAGGAAGGCGCGTCGAGTGAGTGGCCGGCTGCGGCGGAACATCACCAGGGCCCGATCGCCAAAGTCGCGGCGCAGAATCCCCAAGCGGGGGTCGTGTTGCGCTACGAGCTCGGCGTGACCTATGACCTGGCGGGCGGTGGCGATGCCGTGCCGGCGGCCGCCCACTATTTCGAGCAGGTGATGAACGACGAAAAGGCGGACGGACGACTGCGCTACCTCGCGCAGCTCCGCTATGCGCGTCTTGCTGCGGAATACGGCAGTCCAGAAAACCGGGCCGGGGCATTGAAGTTCTTCAACGACTCAGCAACAGCCGGCTCGGTCCACGCGCAGTGCTTCCTCGCCTCGGAAATGGAGGACGAGCACGGGCTACTGCCGCATGACGCGGCGGCCGCGGAGCGCTGGGAGAAGCGGATGCGGTCAGCGGTGCACACCGCGCACGGCTTGCCGGCGTCTTGCGGCAACGACCGATCGTGCCAAGACGCGAGCGCAGCCGCAATCGAGTCCATCTGCAATGAGCTGTACGGGGATTAGAGATCACCGAGGCGCGCGTTCACCTCGGAGAACGCGATCGCGACGGCCGGATCCTGCTGGATGAGTTCGACGAGCCGCGGCTCGGGTGCTTGCTCCATGATTGCGCGCGCCCGTTCGACCAACGTCGTGGGGTCTATCTCTTTGTCGGCGACGAGTTCATCGAGCGCGACGATGGACTTCGATAGGCCGCGCAGCCACGCGAAGTGCGGGTCATGCATGAGCAGCTCGAGCAGACCCGCCGGTTGCGCGAAACTGCCGTGCGCCGCTTGATAGCTTTGTTGTTCGATGCGCACGAGCACGCGGTGCAGTTCTCGCAGCGCGGCGCTCAATGCGCGGATGGATTCGCGGGAATCGGTCATATCAATGTGGATATGGTAGCTTCATTCCATGCGCGTCGTTCTCTTTGCCTTGATCGCCCTGCCCGTCGCCGCCGCGGCCTGGCTCGCGGGTGAAGGTCCCTGGTTGAACCTATTGGGTCGCCTCACGGGCATCGCGGGGCTCGCGATGATGCTCGTCGCGGCCGCGGTGAGTGTCCGGATTCCTTCGCTCGACCGGCCGTTCGGCGGTCTGACACGCTTGTGGCAAACCCATCGACTACTGGGCTCGGGTGCATTCCTGCTGCTGCTCGTTCATCCGTTGCTGCTCGCATTCTCAGCAGCGTCGATCTCGCCGCGCGCGGCGGTCGATGTGTTGTGGCCGCCGGGCAACGCAGTTGCGCTTTGGATGGGCTGGGCCGCGCTCATCGCATTGATGGCGTTTCTTGCGCCGACCTTCTCGTTCTTCGGACCACCCAGGTATCAGCGCTGGAAGCGCCTGCACGCGCTGTCCGCGCTCGCGGTGTTGCTCGCGTTGGCGCACACCTTCATGGCCGGGCGCAGCTTGCCGGATGCCGTGTGGTGGGCATTCGCGACGGTCGCGCTTGCTGCACTCGCCTTCCGATTGGGCTGGCGCAAACTACGGCCCGGCGCGCGCTATCGCATCGCCTCTGTGACGCCGCTCGCAGACCGCGTCGTTGAGCTCTCGCTCGAACCCGTCGATGGTCGACTGATGCGCTACGACCCGGGCCAGTTCGTGTATCTCGCCCCGCTCGATGACGCGCTTGCCGCCGGGCGCCGTGAAGAACATCCGTACACGCTCTGCTCGGCGCCGGACGAACCGATGCTCCGCATCGCGATTAAGGCGCTCGGCGATGCGAGTGATGCGCTACAAACTGTGCGACCGGGCACCGACGCGTTCGTCGATGGTCCGTATGGTCGATTTTTCGAGCCCAATCGACGCGGGCGTGAGCTCTGGATCGGCGGTGGTATCGGTATCACGCCGTTCGTGGGCCGCGCGCGGTCGCTCGCGGCAGGCGATGCGTCAGTCAATATCGACCTCGTGTATTGCGCACACGATCCGTCACGCGCGTATTACTTGGACGAGCTGCGTGCGATTGCAGAACGCGTACCCGGATTCCGGGTCCGTCCACATTTCTACACCGAAGCGGGCGCGCTGGATGCGGCTTGGATAGCCGGGCGGGTTCTCGACGGGCCCGCGCGCAGTCTGTACGTATGCGGCCCCGCGCCGCTGCTCACGCGCGCGCGCGCTATCCGCCGAACGCTCAAAATCCCGCGCCGCCGTTTCCATACAGAGGAGTTCGATTTCTTATGAACAAGCTGACTTTTTCCGCCTTCATCGCGTTCTGGGCGTCGACGCTCACCATCATCGCGCTCGGCGCACTCGCGCCCGAGCGGGTCGCACAAGCCGGCGCGCAGACGCCACCGACGGTCACGCGCGCCGAACTCGCGAAGCATGACCAGCCCGGCGATTGCTGGATGGCCATTCGCGGTGATGTGTACGACTTCTCGGAATACGTGCCGAAGCACCCGACGCCGCCGGCGGTTGTTACGCAATGGTGCGGCAAGGAAGCGACGGAAGCGTACGAAACGAAAGGTTACGGCCGCCCGCACAGCCCAAGCGCGGATGCGCAGATGGTCGAGTATCTGATCGGGCCGCTCGAGAACGACGGCGAGGGTTAAGGCAGCGGCTGCCCGCAGTGCTCACAGCGCTCGCGCAGGTCGTCGACTTCGCCACTCTTTACGCGCTCGAGTTCGTCGACGAATGCCGCGCCGAGGATTGCGGTCGGTAGCGCGAACATCGCAATGCCGAGCACGGAAATGACGCCGCCGAGCAATCGGCCTAGCCCGGTCACCGGATACAAGTCGCCGTAGCCGACCGTCATCAGCGTCGCGACCGAGTACCACATGATCGCGGGGATGCTCGTATACACCTCCGGTTGCGCCGGGTGTTCGACGTAGTAAATCAATGTCGACGCGATTAACCACAGCATCGAACCGATTGCGAGCGTCACGCCGAGCTCATACCGTTTTGCGCTGAACACGCGACCCAGCGCCTGCATCGCCGCCGAGTAACGCGTCAGTTTCGCGAGCCGCAGAATCCGGAACAGCCTGAGCGCGCGCAATGCCCGCAGGTCCACCGCCATGAACGACAGATAGAACGGCAGGATCGCGAGCAGGTCGAACAGCGCGAGCGGCGATGCCATGTACCGGAGCCGGCCCCAGACCGGATGCGCGTACTTCGGCGATTCGACGGCGGCCCATACCCGCGCCAGATACTCAACGGTGAACACCGCCACAGCTACGAGCTCGAGCGTCCAGAACCAATCGCGATACTCGGTGCCGAGCGGCTGCACCGTCTCGAGCACCAGCCCAGCAATCGACAGCACGATCAACGCGATGATGATGCGGTGAACCCAGGCCTCCAACGGACCGTGAGCCGGCGTGTCGAGGATCTCGTGGGTTCTTGCGCGGAGTCGCATCAACGCCACTCTACCGCGATGGACGCCCAACTGAAACGCCGGTCCGGCCAACTGTCTGCGAGCCCCAGCACATTCGCGACGGTCGTGGCGGTCACACCGTCCGTCCGCCAATCGCGCGCGCGCCACCATTCGAAATTGAACGCAAGCCGCAGGCTCAGGCGCTCTGAGAACGCGTGGCGCGCAAACAGCGCCGCGCGATCGACGTCCACGACGACGGCCGGCAGCGGCGCAGTAACGAGGTCAGCGCCCCCGGTTACGGCGACGTCCACGCGCGTGCGCGTGCGGGCCAGATCGATGCCGAGCACACCGTCGACCCACGGCGCGTTGTGGCGCCAACTCGCCCCGGCAATCGTGGCACGGTCCTCGGTCGCGGCTTGCCAATCGCGGGCCGCATTGCCGAAGTCGGCGCCAAAGAACGCGCCACCCCGAAAATGCCGGCCGTCCTGCCGTGTACGACCCGATTCGCGTGCGACCCACGCGCTCAGGTGCTGGTCGGCATCGAACGCATAGCCGAGATCCAGGTTCACGGCACGCTGCGTGCTGTGGGTGAGGCCGAACACGGACTCGGGATAGCGGTCGCGCCGGTAATGCGCGAGCGCGTTTGCGCTCCACCGCTCACGGTTCCAGGAAATCCCGCCGCGGATTTCGTCGCGCTCGCGGTCGGCGAGGTTAAAGCGGCGCAGCAGCGGGTGGTTCTCGAACCGGAGCTCTGGCGCGACGGTCGCGATATACGCTTCGGTGTGCTGCGCGAACCAAGGCAAGTCATGGCGGTACTCGCCCGCGGAACGTTGCGATCGTTCGACGCGCAGGTGCATGCCCCGCTCGCCCGTGCGGCGCCACTCGAGCGCCGTATGGGTATCGTCGGTACGACCAACCTCCGCGTACGCGCGCTCGGTCGCGTCGACGCCGAGCTCGAGCTGCACGCGGTCGCGGCGTGCGGCGCGCCATTGCAATGACGCATCGACGCGGCGCCGGTCGTGGTCGCGCGGGAGCCGCCAGCGCGCATACACGCTACTGAAACCCGGCTGGTCGATGACGTCGCCGGCGGGATAAATGAACAGCGCGGGGTCGGTGCGGTCATCAACGCGGTCGCTGCGCACGCGCACGTCGAGCGCGAGCCGCGGCTTGAGCGGGACGCGCAGGCGCGCCTCCGCGCTGCGACGCATGACATCGGCATCCAGCGACGCGCGCGGTAATGGCGTGCTGACCTGAATGGCGTCGCTGAGCGTGTACGGCAGGAACGGCGCGTTCTGCGTATGGCGGCCCTGCGCCGCGTCGAGGTTCAGCTGCCAACCTTGCGGCGCGCGCCACGCCC
This sequence comes from uncultured Gammaproteobacteria bacterium, assembly GCA_964402835.1. Taxonomy (GTDB): domain Bacteria; phylum Pseudomonadota; class Gammaproteobacteria; order Natronospirales; family JAIVGZ01; genus JAIVGZ01. The sequence continues at coordinate 5,278 of CAYODZ010000119.1, forward strand.
ACGCGAACGCGAGCTGCGAAGCCTTGTTGTCCGGCGGCGGCGCGAGTGATGCCATCGTCGTCCCGAAAGGATCCTGTGCGGATGCGCCTGCCGCGCTGTTGTCGAATGCGCCGAGAAAGCCTTCAACCCGGAGCGTACTGCGCTCGCCGAGCCGCGTCGCACCGAATCGCCATTCGCGCATGACGCCGTCGATCGGCGCCGGCACGAGCGCGGCACGTGCATTGCCGCCGGTGTTGCCAAAGTTCACGCCGACGGTCTTGGCGCCGCGTACCCGCTGCGCGTTGAACCCACTATCGATTTGCCAGTCATCGAACCGGCCGCGCCACGATGCGTCGAGGGCCTCACGCAATAAGCGGTTGCGCGGCTCGCTGCGGCGAAACTGGACCTCCACGTCGCCAGCGCGGACGTCTAAAGTCTGGACGGACGCGGCGAGGACGACGGCGACGATCGACATCAGCGGGTCTGGCGCGCGCCAGATGGGTGGTTGGAGCCGTGCACCTGCGTGTGACAGCTCGCGCAGTCACGCAGAAGCAACGACGCAGATGCGCCGGTCGGCGGCACGCCCGTGCCGGACAACGCGGTGCTCGGATGGAATTGCGCGAGGTGGCACTGTTGGCACAGATACGGCGTGCGCGCATTCAGCAGGTTCTCGTTGACCGATCCATGCGGTAGATGGCAGGTACTGCAGTCTTCGCGCACCGGCGGGTGCTCCCACAGGAACGGGCCGCGCAGGTCGGCGTGGCACATATAACAAGTTTCGTTGACCGAATCGCGGACCAGCGCGGCGTCGCCGCGACCGCCGTGCGGGTCGTGACAATCGGTGCAGCTCATTGTGCCGTCGAGCACGGGATGGTTGCTCGGCCGGTGCAGCGCGGCGCGGACGTCTTGATGACAGGTGGTGCAATCGGCGACGGCGGTCTCGCGGGCCGTGTGGACGGTATGACAGGTGGTGCAACTCAAGTCCGCCTGCGCGTGCGGCGAATGCGGCCAGCGCAATGACCCGACCTCCTGGTGGCAAGTGGTGCAGGTCGCGTCGGCCGGGGCCGGCGGCGGGTGCACCTCGCTCGGCCCATGGCAGGACGCGCAATCCGCACCGACGTCGGGATGCGCATGTGTCCGTTCGACAACCTCTGCGTGACACGCCACGCAAGTCGATCGGGCCGATGAAATGGCGGTGACGCCCACGAAGCACAGTGCTATGACAACGCGCATCATGCCGGCAGTTTATATCCATCCTCGCGAAACAGCTTCACGCATGCCGCGGCGACGCCGAGGTCGTACAGCGTGCCCGCACCTCGCTCAATTTCTGCGAGCGCGGCGTCGATGCCGAGGCCCGCGCGATACGGCCGGTGCGACGCCATCGCCTCGACGACATCGGCGACCGCGATGATACGCGCCTCAAGCAGGATCTCGTCGCCCTTCAGTCCGCGTGGGTAACCGCTGCCGTCGATACGCTCATGATGTTGCCGCGCGACCTCGGCGACCGGCCACGGAAACTCGATTCCTTTAAGAATCTCGTAACCCGCCTGCGCGTGTTCCTTGACCAAGTTGAACTCGTTCTCGCTCAGGCGTGTCGGCTTGGTGAGCAACTCCGACGGCACTTGAATCTTACCCACGTCGTGCAACGAACCCGCGATGCGCAGCCCATGCTGCGTGTCCTCGTCATGACCCATCGCGGCGGCAATCGCGGCGGCAATCTCACCGACGCGATGTTCGTGGCCGGCGGTGTATGGGTCGCGCACCTCGACCATGTGCGAGACGACGTCGACCGTTGCCAGCAGCGTCCGGTCGGCGTGCGCGATTGAACTGCGTAACGCTTCTTCGATCGCAACGCGGGCGCTGATGTCGGTCCACGCGCCGACGACCTGCTCGGGTTCTGTCGCCGTCGCAGGGATGTAGCGAAGCTCGTCGCGCATGTGTGCGATCTTGCCGTCCGCGCGGATGAACCGGTAATCGTGCGTGAGCGTCCCTGTCGATTCGATACGAGAGAGCGCGGTGTCAGCGGCTGCTAGGTCATCGGGATGCACGCGCGACGGCCACCAGCCGGGCGTCATCGCCTCCTCAGCGCTGTAACCAAGCGTGTCCTTGATGTTTTCGCTGACCCACACCGGCTTGAAGCCGTCACCGGCTTCGCGCTCGAGCGCATACATCACGATTGGAATGGACGCGAAGAACTGCGGCACGCGCCGCGTCAGCATCCGGTTGCCCGCTTCGGCGCGCGATGCGCGCCGCTCGCTCGTATCCAGTCGGCGCAACACGGCGTAGAGGATCGCCGCCATGACGAGCACAAATGCAACGGCCTTGAGCATGCCGACTTCGGCCAGCGTCTCTTCCGACACGAACCTCAGCATCAACCAATCGCTACCCAACACCCAGGCGATGGCAACCACTCCAAATAGGGCCACCACGCGCCCCGCTTTATCGCCGTCCATTGCGCCCCCTTGGCCAATCATCACTATACTGGACTATGGTCGAGCGGGCGTTACAGCGTTGGCAGGCTGCGGGTCTGTTAGATGCGCACACCGTCGCACGCATCACGGCGTGGGAATCGGCGCACGCGAATCGCAGTCGTTTTAATTGGCCCGTACTGATCGCACTCGCGCTCGGTTCGATTGCGGTCGGCGCGGGCGTACTGCTTTTTGTCGCCGCGCACTGGGACACACTGTCCCCCGCCGCACGGTTTGCGCTCGTACTTACGCTGGTCGTCGGCTTTCATCTTGGCGGTGTGATGATTCGTAAGCGCTTCCCCGCGCTCGCGACTGCGCTACATGGACTCGGCACCGCGGCGCTCGGTGCCGGCATTTTTCTGTCTGCACAAATCTTTCACTTACAGGAACACTGGCCGACCGGTGTATTGCTGTGGGCCGTTGGCGCGTGGGCCGGTTGGTGGTTGCTGCGCGACTGGGTGCAGGCGCTCTGGGCGGCGATGCTCACGCCGGCCTGGCTTGTCGGCGAGTGGACGCTGGCAACCGTGGGGCTTGCGGGCGCTGGCACGCCCGTGACGGTCGGCCTGTTCACGCTCGCGCTCGCGTACCTCGCTGCACGAACGAGCGCGTCGGATTCAACCACGCGCCGCGCGCTGGGTTGGCTCGGCGGGTGCGCATTGATTCCGTTGGCGCTTCTGATGTTCGCGAGCGTGGAGTACCGCCCGAGTGACGCGGTTGGCGACGGCGTGTTTTTGTTCGGCTGGGTCGTCGCAATCGGCGCACCGCTCGTGTTGGCCTGGGTGCTGCGCGGGAAACAGAGCTGGCCGGTGATGGTGGGCGCGGCATGGGCGGTGCTTGCGGCATGGCCGACCTGGCCACCGATGACGCGTTACTTATGGTGTGCACTCGCGGCCATCGCGCTTGTGGTCTGGGGCCTCGCCGAAGCGCGCCGCGAACGCGTGAATCTCGGCGTCGCGGCGTTCGCGATCACTGTGCTCGCGTTCTACTTTTCGAGCGTCGCGGACAAACTCGGCCGCGCGCTGAGCCTCGTCGTGATCGGCGTCCTGCTATTGCTCGGCGGCTATCTGCTCGAACGTCTGCGGCGGCGCCTCATTGCCAGGATGACCGCCGCGTGACGCTCACCCCTGCCCTGCGCGGTGTCGTGCTCGCGCTCATCCATGCCGCGCTGGTGCTCGGGCTCGGCGCGAAGCTGTTGATCGACCGCAGCACACTGCCGCGCGAGTGGGTCGAAACACGCCCCGTCGATCCCGACCTCCCGATTCGCGGTCGCTATGTTCAGCTGCGCCTGATGATGGACGGCGAACCGGTGGTGCCCTTCTTCATTCCCGAGCACATTCCCGATCCGTCACTCCGTCCCGCCGGCGAAACACTGTGGGCCGAAGTCACCCTGCCGCGCCGCGGCCCGCCACGACCGATTCAGCTCGGCATCAAGCGCGGCGACAACCCTGTGGAGCCGTTGCCATGAATCTCGACCGTTTCCGCGACCTTGCGCCGCTGGTGTTCCGGCTGTTTTTGGCGTTCGTGCTGATCTACGGCACGCTCGACAACGTCCTAAGCCACGCGCGCATGATGGAGTTCCGCGACTTCCTCGTCCACAATGGCTTCCCGTACCCGCAGTACGCCGCGTATCTCGGCGTATACGCGCAGTTTCTGGCGGGAATTTGCTTTGCGCTTGGCCTGTTCGTACGGCAAGCAGCGGCGGTGATGGTCGTGAACTGGATTGTCGCGATCGTGATGGTGCATTGGGGGCTGCCCTTCCAGCAGAACATCGCAGTGATTGCGATGCTGGTCGGCGCGGTGTTCTTTGTGTTGTACGGCGCGCCCCGCTATTCGGTCGATGCGTGGCGCTTGAGAGGACAGCAACATGGCTAAATCTAAAGATCAGAAACGCGAAACCAAGAAGCAACCGAAAATGACGCTGCAGGAAAAGCGCGCCGCGAAGCGCGAGAAGAAAGGGAAATAGTGCTTACGCCTCGGGTGGCGGCTCGGGCCCGATCAGCAGCAACACGATGAACGCGAGAAACGGGGTCGCGAGCAGCGCCAGTAGGAAGTAGCCGAACAAGGGTCGTCCGATATTTCGCGCGTACACGGCGACCATGACCGACAGTAATAAGTAAACCAGCACGAGCAGCATCCACGCAGTTTACCGTATGGGGCTGCGTGGGTTCGGTTCCGTACGGAACGGTTGGGCGCGAAACCGTATTCGTGGGGGATGGACGGTCTGATGCCTTGGGCCGAGCGCCTGCTCGTGCTGGTGGTGGGCGCTGCGGCCGGTCTTGTGGCGCTCGTACTCGTGCGGGTCGCGGTCCGCGGCGGGCTGCGTCGGCGTAAGCCAGTCCTCGCCGATTCGCTGACGCGCCGCGTCGGCGACCTCGCCGCCTGGCTGTTCCCGCTTGCAGGCCTCTATCTCGCGCTGCCGGCCGCTGGTATTCCCGATGCGCAGCGCACGTGGCTCGAGCCGCTGCTGGTCATCCTGCTCATTGCGTCGATCGCGCTGCTCGTCGTGCGGCTGACCTGTGTGATGGAGGACGTCCTCAAGGTCGCAGTCGACCTCGACACCGACGACAACCTGCGTGCGCGCAGCATGCACACACAATTCCGGATCCTACGCCGCGTGGTCGCGACCACCGTCTGGGTCCTCGCCGGCGCCGCGGTGCTGCTGCAATTCGACGGCTTCCGCCAGTTCGGTGCGGGCCTTCTTGCATCGGCGGGCATCGCGGGCATCGTGCTCGGCTTCGCCGCGCAGCGGACGCTCGGCAACCTGATCGCCGGCTTCCAAATCGCAATCGCGCAACCCATCCGCCTCGACGACATCGTCGTCATCAATGACGAGCTCGGCTCGGTCGAGGAAATCACACTGACCTATGTGGTGGTTCAGCTGTGGGACGATCGGCGGCTCGTGCTACCCATCAGCTGGTTCCTCGAAAACCCTTTCGCGAACTGGACTCGGCGGACCTCAGCGCTCATCGGCACAGTGTTTTTACATGTGGACTACACTACGCCCATGGCCGTCCTGCGTGAAAAGCTGGCGGACCTCGTCGCTGGCCACCCCGATTGGGATGGTCACATCGCCGAACTCGTCGTATTCGAGGCCCTTCCGTCGAACCTGCAATTGCGGGTCGCCGTGAGCGCGCCGAACTCGGCGGCGGCGTTCCGCCTGCGCTGCTTCGTGCGCGAGCGCCTCATCCAGTTCCTGCATGAATCGCTTCCGGGCTCGCTGCCGCGCGCGCGCGAGCAGAGCGCGAGGCAGTGACTGCGTATCGCGCATTTGTCGTTGCCCTCGTGTTCATTGCGCTGGTGGTGGTCGGCGCGGTGCTGGTCACGATACAAATCACCGATACGACCGATGCCCGCACCGCAGCGGTGGGACGCTTACTGGCGCTTGAGCGATTGAAGGTGAGTCTGTTACGAAGCGAGAGCACGCAGCGGGCGCACTTGCTGACCGGTGACAACGACTATTTGACATTGTCAGAGCGGAACGCAGCGGACGTCATGCAGCACCTCGAGGCCTTGCAAGCCGGCGGCTACTCCGCGTCGACATCAGCCGCCGACGTGACAGAACTCCATACCGCCGCGCGCCGGCGCATCGCAGCACTCCGTGAGGTCATCGACACGAATGGTCGCGACGGCGAGCTCGCAGCGCAGTCGCTGATTCGGACCCAGTCGGCGGTCGACATGGACCGTTTTCTCGCCGTGAGCGCACGGGTCGAGCAGAGCGAACGGGTCAACCTGCAATCCTTGCGGGACCACTCCGCGGTGATGGAGCAGCGCCTGCTCTTGTTGCTTGGATTCGGTGCATTCATAAATCTCGCATTGCTCGCGCTCGTGTACCGCGTGATGCGCGGCGACGTGCGCCTGAAGCAAGGCGTGCTCAGCAAGATGGAGCGCCGTGGTGATGTGATCGCCCAGCTCAATGAAATGAACAGCGCGTTGCTTTCCTGTGCCGACCAAAATGAGGCCAATCGCATCGTGCGCCATTACCTGCGCCTGCTTCTACCTGACACCGCCGGCGGCCTCTACTTATATCGCGCGTCGCGGAATTTACTCGAACTGCAGGCGACTTGGGGTGAGCCGGACACCGAAATCACCCAATCCATTCTCAGGGACGAGTGCTGGTCGCTGAGACGCGGCGCCGCACACCTATACCGCAGCGACAACGATCTTGAATGCGAACATGTCGCCACCACGAGCACGGCGCACTATTGCTGCGTGCCGATGATGGCGCGCGGAGAGACGCTCGGCATGTTGCACGCGCAATGTCAGTCGTCGGATGCGGACCAAGTGCATCTTCTTGAAACAGTCGCGACGCAAATCGCGAGCGCGATGGCCAACTTGGATCTGCGTGCGGCGCTCCACTCGCAATCGATCAAGGATGCGCTGACGGGCTTGTTCAACCGACGCTATCTTGAAGAGACGATGCAGCGCGAGGAGCTGCGCGCCGCCCGCAATAAGTCACCACTCAGCGTCGTGATGCTCGATATCGATCACTTCAAGACGTTCAACGACAGCCACGGTCACCAGGCCGGGGACCAGGTGCTGCAACTGCTGGGTGAGACGCTGCGGGACGCGATCCGTGGCGACGATATTGCGTGTCGCTATGGGGGTGAGGAGTTCACGTTGATTCTGCCAGGCGCCTCGCGCGAGCACGCGGTCCAACGCGCCGAACAGGTGCGCGTCGCAATCTCCAAGCTACCGATTCGAATCGGGGGACGCACGCTCGAGTCGATTTCCGCTTCGCTCGGGGTCGCGACGTATCCCGAAGACGGCGACGACTGGACGCGCGTGCTCCATGCAGCGGATGCCGCGCTCTACCGCGCGAAGCAACAGGGCCGAAATCGCGTGGCTGCATCGGGCCCGGCCGATGCCTAAAATTCAGGGAATCACCCGAATTCCGCAACGAAACCGGTCGGTTATCCTTATGCGCGACGGGGAAAAAACCGGTTTCGCATGTTCAGGCTACCGACAAAATCTGATCTCAACTACATCCTTCGGGCCGCCACCGAGGTCGATGCCGCCGTCGGCGGCAGCATCCAAGTGGGCGCCGGCAACGGGCACACGCTCACGACCATCGCGTCGTGCGGGCTGACGCCCGACTATTTCGCGCGGTTCGCGACAATCGTGGCCGATGCCCACACCACATTCGGCCAGGCCTGGATCGAACGGCGGCGGATCGTCGTGCGCGACGTGGACACCGACGTTGAATTCACACCGCATCGGCTCGAAGCGTCGGACGCCGGTTTCCGCGCCGTGCAGTCCACGCCGTTGGTCGACACCGAGTTCCACACCATCGGCATCCTGTCGACCTATTTCCCTGAGCCCCACCACCCGGCGCCAGCAAGCCTCGCCGCGATTGACCGGTACTGTCGCCTCGCCGCGCTCGTCATCGAGGTCGACGCGTTGCACGAGATCATCGCGGACGCAGACCGCCGCCTCAGCATCCCAGCGCGCGTCCTGCCGGGGCCCGTCGCCGATGCGGCCGGCGCGGCGCGCCGCCTCATCAGCGCGCTCGACAACCGGCACCACGACGCCGCGCTACGGACAGCGACCGACTATCTCGAAATTGTCGCGCGCCACCTCCGAAACATCCTTCATCAGACCCGTGGCTTCACGCCGCCGCGCCGGAGCCCGCTGCTCTCGCCGATTTAATTTGGGAATTTCTGCACTCAAATAATGTGACGCAGTTCGCGGTTGCTCACCCGCCAGCCGCGTACAAACGCGTCATGAACGACAACATCACGATGGTCCGGCGTCGCGCGGTCATGAGCCGCGCACTCCTACGCACGTCCAACCGACTCGGTCTGAGCCGTCAACGACTCGCGTCCGCGACCGGGCTTCGCCTCGCCGAAATCTTGTCGATGGAGAACGAGCACGGCGAGCTCGACCCGGCCGACCCGCGCTGGGACGCGTTCGTGCAGCTCGTGCGCTTGGGTTGGGTTCTCGATGTCGTCTCGGCCGGCGACGATGCGGCGATGCGCGATTGGATGCATTGCTACAACCGGGACCTCAACGCAGTACCGGCTGACCTAATCGCCGGTGAGCGCGGCCTGACGGAAGCGATACACTATCTCGAGTCGCATTAAACAACCCTGGGGATACCACAATGAAAAAACTGACACGGATTGCGGTTCTCGCCGCCGCCGGGCTCACGCCGTTCGCGGTCGTCCACGCCGACGGTAATTACATGGGCGCGGACCTCGCATTGTTCGATGCCGATCCCGTGAACCCGATCGGTATCGGCCTACGCCTTGGGCGCAACGTCAACGCGAACTTTGCGATTGAAGGACGCGCGGGCATCGGCATCACGGATGACGACGTCGGTGGTGTCGATATCGACGTGAAGCACTACGTTGGCCTGTTCGCGAAGGGCACCATCCCCGTCAGCGACCTATTCGCCGCGTACGGCGTCATCGGCTTTTCAAACGTAAAGCTAGAAGCCAGCGCATTCGGTGGCACGGTGTCGGATTCGGAAAGCGACGTATCGTTCGGTATTGGCGGGCAATACCACGTCGGCGCGATGTCGTCGATCCACGTCGAGTACCTGCGACTGGTCGAGGATGTCGATGCGTTCAAGATCGGCATGACCTGGAACTTCGGCGGTTAAAGTGACAGATGGGGTCAGGCACCAACGGGACGTATGGTGCCTGACCCCGGTACTTCACACTTCAGAGGATTGAATCTTCAGCTTTAGTGGCCGTCGTGCATCTTGTGGCCCTTACCCTTTCTCTTACCTTTCTTCTCGCCTTTCTTTTCGTGCATCTTTTCCATCTTCGCGAGCTGATCTTCGTTCAGGATTGCCCGCATCTCCGTGCGCATCTGTTCGTGCGACTGCTTGATTTCGGCGCGCGCATCGGCGGTCCGCTCGTGGTGCTGCTTCATCAGCGCCTCGATGCGGGCGCGCTGGCTGTCGTCGAGTTCAAGGCGCTCGGCCATGCGGTCCATATGTCGTTCATGGCGGTCGCCGCCATGGTCGCCGGGGCTTGCCCAGGCGCCGGTCGCGAGCGTAAGACCCAGCGCGACCGCGGTCAGTAAAGTCGTTTTCATCAAGGCTCTCCAATGCGATTGATATGGCAGTATGAGCCCTTTAATACCGGAAAGTTCCGATGATTGACTACCTGACGTTGAAATCCGTCCACATCACCCTCGTCGTCATCAGCGTGGGCCTATTCGTCGCTCGCGCCGGCCCGGCGATTGGGGCCGACCGGCGGCCGTCGGGCTGGCGCCGTATGGCCCCGCACGTCCTCGACACCCTGCTGCTCGCGAGCGGCGTCTGGCTTGCGGTCATGGTGGGCTGGAATCCGATCGTCCATTCCTGGTTCGGGGTGAAGCTCGTCTTGCTTGTCGTCTACATCACGCTCGCCGCGCTCGCGCTCAAGCCGCGGTATTCACGCGCCGTTCGAGTGTTGTTGCTAATAGGCGCACTCGCCGCCGTCGCCGGAATGGCGTTCACCGCAATCACTAAATCCCCCGCAGGCGCTTGGTGACCATCACCGGAACGAACCGCACGAAGTAAACGAGGAAGCCTGCGACCCAGAGCGCGACCGCGGCGAACAGCGCAAGCCGTCCCGCATTGAAGGGCAGTAATGGATAAATGATGCGCGGTAACACGGCGGTCGAAACGAGCACGAATGCGGTCACCATCCAACCGTCGGCGTGGAGCGGCCGACCGCTGTGGCCGAGCGCGACGCGGGTCATCATCCCGATTGCGAGACTGCCCAGCGCACCTATCGTCAACGCATGCAGCGTCGCCGCCGGCGGGAACGGCGTCGCGCGCAAGGCGAGCGCGACTGCGATCCACAAATAGCCGACGTGCAGGATCCACAGCAACGGCACGCGCAGCGTGCGCCACGACTTCCAATAGGCCATGCGCGCCACTAGCAGCGCCGCGGCGGCCACCGCGAGCCAGCCCGGCCACGCGGCATCGGGCGCAATCCACGCCGCGACGAGCGCGGCGAGGACGGCGATGACCGACGCGCGGGCAAGGTTTGCGGGCGCATCGGTGACCCCGAGGGCGGGCATCGCGCGCGCCGTAAAGAACGGGATCACGCGGGCACCGATGATGACGAGCAGCACGGTCAAGACATCAATGGCGGCACGCAGGAATGCGATGGACGGCCACAGGTGGACGGCGATGCCTGCAATCGAGAGCGCAGACAGGACGCCAATGATCGGATAATTGCGCCGGTTCCGCGTCGCGACGATCGGCGCGGCGACCACGAGCGTCAGCGCGGGGAAGAACGACGCCGCGAGCAGCGTCACGATGGGCATCGGCAAAATCGGCCAAACGAGACCGATACGCGGCACGAGCCAGAGCACGAACAGCGCGGCGATGAGGCGCGGGCCGGCCACGGTCCGGCCGGTCCAATTGCCGACCGCGGTGAGCAGGAACCCGGCAATCAGGGCGGCGGCGAACCCAAACACCATTTCGTGGCCGTGCCAGACGAACGGCGACCAGCCGGCCGGACTATGGCCACTACCCGTGAGGAACGCAATCCAACCCGCGACATGGAGCGCGGCGAGGCCGGACGCGGCGAGAAAGAACGGACGGAAACCGTCGGCGAATAGGTGCATCGGCGCACCATACCCGCTCACGCGGCGCCGAACATTGCGCCAGCGCAAACCGCACGGTACCGTACGGGTCGCGGGGCACACGACTTAGGAGCGTAGCGATGCCGTTAACGATTAACTTCGAACTCAGCGACCAGGATCTCGATCATTTCCGTAGCTTGATGGACAAGGCGATTGCCAACGCTAAAGGCACGGAGCCATCGGCCATCGTCGCTGGCACAGAGCGCTTGCTCGAAAAGTTGCGTGGCACTGAGCTGCCGGAGTTCATCCGCACGCGCATGACGAGCCTCGAACTGATGAAGACCATGCTCGAGGACCAGGGATTTGACCTGCCCGACGAGGAACGCCAACGCGTCGTGAGTGCGCTGACCTATTTCCTCGATCCGCACGACATGATCGCCGACGCGATTCCTGTGCTCGGCTTCCTCGACGACGCCATCATGGTTGAGCTCATCAACGAGGAACTCCAGGAAGAACTGCACGCGTATCGCGACTTCTGCCAGTTCCGCGAGACCGAATCGAACCGGCGCGGTACCGAAGTCACCCTGATGACGCGCGAGAAGTGGATGGATTCGAAGCGCATCGAACTGATCGACCGCATCCGGGAACGCCGCGCCGAGCGCGGCCGCCGCGGTCGGCGTTCGCTGTTCGGCGGTTACTGAAGCCTCACTCGAGCTTTCGGTACAGCGTGCGGCGCCCGATGTCGAGAATCTCGGCGGCGCGCCGCTTGTTGTCGCCGGTGTACTCCAGCACCCATCGGATATAGCGCCGCTCGAGTTCGGCGAGCGTGATCGGCATCGCGTCGCCGAGCCCGAACGGGTCGGACTTCGCCTGGGATGCCTCCTCCCCGCCCGCGCGTACGCGATCCGGCAGATGGCGGGGCTCGATCCGGTTGCCCGAGCAGAACGTCGCGGCGCGCGTCAGCGTGTTCTGCAGCTCGCGCACGTTGCCCGGGAACGGGTACTTTTGAATCATCTCGAGGGTCGCGTCCGCAAGCACCAGTGACGGTCGCCCGAGATCGCGCGCGAGCCGAGCAAGGATGTTCGCGGCGAGCTCGATCTTATCGTCGCCGCGTTCGCGCAACGGCGGCAGATGCAGTTGAAGCGCCTCGAGCCGGTAGTACAAGTCCTCGCGGACCGTACCGGCCGCGACTTCATCCTCGAGCTTGCGGTTTGTCGCCGTGATGATGCGTACGTCGATCTCGATTTCCGTATTACCCCCGACCGGCCGCACCTTGTGGTCCTGCAGCACGCGGAGCAACTTCGCCTGTAGCGCGAGCGGCATCTCGCCGAGTTCGTCGAGGAACAAAGAACCGCCGTCTGCTTCGGCAAACAAGCCGGCCCGGGCGCCGCGCGCGCCGGTAAACGCGCCGGCCGTGTGCCCGAAGAACTCCGCTTCGAGCAGCGCTTCGGGAATGCTCGCGCAGTTCACCGGAACGAACGCGCCGTTTTTGCGCTCGCTCTCGTCGTGGATTGCACGCGCGACGAGTTCCTTACCCGTGCCCGACTCGCCGGTGATCAGCACCGGCTCCGACGACCGCGCGACCTGGCGGATCGCCGTGTACACGCGTTGCATCACCGTGCTTGACCCGACCATGCCGTGGAATTCCGATGCGCCGCGGAGCGCATCGAGGTCGGCGCGCGCGCGGCGCTGCGCGAGCACGCGGTCGACGCGAATCACGAGGTGCTCGAGGTCTAAGGGTTTGGTCAGGAAATCGTCGGCGCCCTTCTTCAGCGCTTCGACCGCCTGCGGCACCGAGCCGAACGCGGTGATCAACACGATGCCGGGGCTGCCGGGCTGCGCGCGCAACGACTCGAGGAGATCCATGCCGTTACCGTCGGGCAACCTGAGGTCGCTGATGACGATGTCGCACTGATTGCCGGACAAGTAGTGGCGCGCCGCCTTGATGCCGGCGGCAGTCTCGACGGTATAGCCGTGCTCCGCGAGTTCGTCGGCGAGCAACTGCCGCAGCGCGTCGTCGTCCTCGACAATCAAGATGGTCGCGAACTCAGGCATCGTTACGGAACCTCATCTCGAAGCCCGCGCCGCCGAGGTCTTCGCTGCGGTAGACGATCAGCTCGGCGCGATGGTCGGCGGCCACGCCGAGCACGATGGCGAGGCCGAGGCCGCTGCCTTCCCCGGGGGCTTTCGTGGTGAAGAACGGATCGAACATCCGCTCGCGCACTGCGTCCTCGATACCCGGGCCCGAGTCCTCGACGAACAGTGCAGGATCATCATGGTGCAGCCGCCAGCCAACGCGAACCGTGCCGCCCGGCGCCGCCTGCGCTGCGTTGCGCAGCAAATGCCCGAGCGCCTCGCGTAGCCGGCCAAAGTCGGCGCGTTGGACCTCCACGTCGCGGTCCGGAAGCTGCACGTCGACCGTCGTGCCGTCGGCGCGGCACCGCTCGCGGGTATCGGTCGCGGCGAGGGATACGAGTTGGCGCAATGACACGTCGGCGAGCGCCGCGTGGCTCGCGCGTCCAAAGCCGAGTAACTGGCGGATCACCGACGACATCCGGTCAACCGCATTCCGGATGCCGATTGAGATGTTGCCGTACTGAGTCCCGGGCTCGGCGATGCGCGCGAGCTTCTGTGCATGCGCATCGACCACCGCGAGCGGCGTACCGAGTTCGTGGGCGACGCCCGACGCGAGCCGGCCGACCATGGCGTATTTGGCGCTCTCGCGCAGACGCGCCTCGAGCTTTTCCTGATGTTCACGCTTCGCCGCGAGGTCGGCGTCTTTCTCGATCATCGCCTCGAGCATGCCGTTAAAGCGTGTCGCGAGTTGACGTAGCTCGCCGGGCCCGCGTTCTTCGGCGCGCACCGAACTGTCGCCGGCCGCGACGGCATCCATCGTGTGCTTCAGCGATTGCAGCGGTCGGCCAATCGCGAGGAAGTGGCCGACATACACCAGCACGCCGAATAGCACCGCGCCGACCAGCAACAGCCAAACTCCACTGCGCCGGAGCTGCGCAAGATAGGCGCGCATCGCACCCGCGTCACGCGTGACCTCGAGCATGCCGATGACCTGGCCGCTGGTTGCGTACAGCGGCACGTAATACGAGTACATCTCTCGCCCACCGACCGACGACGCATATTCGCCGCCTGCTTCTTGCGTCGCCGCTTCGGTGACCGCCCGCCGGGGGTGCCGCACCGCAGGGTCTTGATCGGCCGCGGCGACCAATTCGCCGTTTTCGTCGTAGACGTACACGCCGTACACGCGGCCGGTGCCGTAGGCGGACCACAGCGCCAGGTCGAGCTCGCGGTCGCTGCGGCTTTGCAGGGACCGGCTCATCGGTGCCTGCAGTGTCCGCGCAATCAGCTCGATGTCCTCCTTCATGCGGTCTTCGATGCGTTCCTCAAGCGCCTGGACCGCGAGCAGCCCGAGCGCGAACGCGACCAGCAGGGGCAACGAAACCAGAACGATCAGGACGAGGCGAATGCCGATGTTGTGCATGGAACCAGCGTACAGCGGGCGTGCGCATGTGCCGATTTGGCAAAAACCCTATTTGGAGCCGGAAAAAGCGGGGTTTTCCCCCCACCCTATTCAGTCGTGTGCCAGATTGTCCCAGCCCGCTCCAAGGTTGAGGCTGGACACACCTACGGCGAAAGGCGCGTTCTATAAGGCTTTGCGCCGTCAACTGGGTTCTGGCATGGGCCTTGCATCTATGTCAGCACACTCAAACTTTACCTTGAAGGAGGTATACCAATGCATCTGACAAAAGCACTGGCAGCACTTAGCGCCGGGTCGCTTCTGTTGATCGGGCACTCGACACTCGCCTACGCACAGGATGATCCGTACACGGACGACACACGCGACGAGCAGTCGACCGAAACCACGACGCAGGACACGCAGGACGATAGCTGGTCGAGCGACAGCGAGACCACGGCCGACGTGGACATGCAGGATTCGGAGTCCGACTCGAGCATGGATACGTATGCCCAGAACGAGGATGACGAGTTCAGCGCCGACGTCGATGCCGACTCCAGCACCGACTCCGATTCGGACATCTATGCGCAGTCTGAGGATGACGAGTTCCGTGCCGACGTTGACGTCGATGCGGACGCCGATTCCGATACGTACGCTGCGACCGATGACGATGAATTCAGCGCCGACGTAGACGTCGATACCGATTCTGACTCGGATACGTATGCTGCGACCGACGATGATGAGTTCAACGCCGACGTCGATGTTGACGCCGACAGCGATACCAGCGCGTCCACTTACGCACAGACCGAAGACGATGGCTTTGACGCCAGCGCCGACGTGAATGCGGATAGCAGCTCGCAGGAGTTGCAGGAACAGGTTGCGCAGATCGACGTCGAGGTTGACGTTGACGCGGCCAAGATCGAGGAACTCGCGCAGATCCATGTGGAAATGCAGAAAGAGACCCGCGATCTAGCCGACCAGATGTCGGGCGCCGGTTCGACCGCAGACGCGCAGGAACTTCAGGCGCAGATGGTCGACCGCCAGGTTGAGGTGATCGAACGCCACGGTTGGACCCGCGATGAGTACAACGCGGTTGTCGACACCGTGAACGAGAACCCGGACCTCCGCGCGCAGTTCATCGAGAACGTCGTGAACAGCGATACCGCGGTCGCGCAGACCGAGTCGGAAGACCCGGCTGCTCCCGAGGAAGACACCGACTGGTAAGCAGCGGTCAAGTCCGGCCCTAGCAGACGCACGGTACGCAAGCAGTAGCAGTGAGTCGTCAGCCGTAAGCAGTAACGTACCGTTTTAGGTCCGGCAAGCGCCCGTCAGTCCATGACGGGCGCTTTTTTTATGCTCAATGTTTACGGGATGGTCGCAAGGGCGGGTGGTCTGGTATGTTGGCTGCCTCACACAGTTCCAATGAATTGGAGGCTCTATGCGCCGTGCCCTCATCGCCGTGTTATTTCCAGTGTTCCTGCTTGCGGCCTGCGCGCAGGATCAATCCATGACCGAAACCCCCGCCGACGCGAGCGCTGAGCTTAACGAGCTGTTCGAGCGCCACTTCGAGGCGAACCTCGAACTGAATCCGCTCGGTTCCACGTTCCTCGGCGAGCGCCGTTACAACGACCGCTTCCCGAACAACATCGGTCCAGAGCATCGCGCGACTCAGCGCGCGCTCGAGCAGCGATTCCTGGACGAGGTCCGAGCGATCGACCCGTCCGGGCTCGACGAGCAGGACCGGCTCAGCTACGAGATGTTCGTCGCGGACCGCGAGCGCGCGATTGCTGGCGAGCAGTTCCCGGACCACTTGATGCCGTTGAACCAGTTCTACTCGACGCCGAACTTCTTCGTACAGCTCGGTTCCGGGTCAAGCGCCCAGCCGTTCGAGACCGTCGAGGACTATGACAATTTTCTGAGCCGCATCGTCGGCTTTGTCGTCTGGGTCGATCAGGCGGAAATCAACTTCCGCGAGGGCATTGAACAAGGCGTCGTATTGCCGCGCATCCTCGTCGAGCGCAGTTTGCCGCAGCTCGCCGCGCACGTTGTCGAGGACCCGGAGCAAAGCCTCTTCTGGCGGCCGGTCGCGAACATGCCGGAATCGATCACCGGGGATGACCGCGCGCGCCTTACCGACGCGTACCGCGACGCAATCATGCACCAGCTCGTGCCCGCATACGCCGGCTTGCACGACTTCCTGCGCGACGAGTACCTGCCACACGCACGCGACACGGTCGGCATGAACGCACTGCCGAACGGCGACGCGTGGTACGAATTTCGCGTCGCGAACATCACCACCACCGACCTCACGCCGGCCGAAATCCACGAGATCGGCCTTGCCGAAGTCGCGCGCATCCATGAAGAGATCCGCGGCGTGATGGAAGATGTCGGTTTCGAGGGTAACTTGCATGAGTTCTTCGTCTATACCGAGACCGATCCACAGTTCTTCTACGAGACCGGCGAGGAGCTGATCCAGGGCTACCGCGACCTTCAATCGGTCGTCGATCCGCTACTGCCCGCGCTCTTCGACCTCGCGCCCAAAGCGAACTACGAGGTGCGCGCCGTCGAGCCGTTCCGCGAGCAATCGGCAGCCGGCGGATCGTACATGCGGCCGTCGCCGGACGGCTCGCGGCCCGGCATCTTCTACGCGAACACCTACGACATCAAGGCGCGCCCGATTTGGGCGATGGAATCGCTGTCGTTACATGAGGCCTCGCCCGGCCACCACTTCCAGTTGTCGATCCAGCAGGAACTCGAAGGCCTGCCACGCTTCCGTCGCTTTGGCGGCTACACCGCGTACACCGAGGGTTGGGCGCTGTACGCTGAGACACTCGGTAAGGAGCTCGGCGTATACACCGACCCATACCAATACTACGGCGCGTTGTCCGCCGAGCTCTGGCGCGCGATTCGCCTCGTCGTCGACACCGGTTACCACCATCACGGCTGGTCCCGCGAGCAGGTACTCGAGTACATGGACGAGAACTCCGCGACCGCGCCGGCGCGCGCAATCGCAGAGGCGGAGCGCTACATCGCGATACCGGGCCAGGCGGTCTCGTACAAGATCGGCCAGCTGAAGATTTCGGAGCTCCGCGAACGCGCCGAAGCGGCGCTCGGCGAGCGCTTCGACGTGCGTGCGTTCCATACCGAGATCCTGAAAGACGGCGCGCTTCCGCTCGACGTACTTGAGGACAAAATTGACCGTTGGATAGAGGCACAATCATGAACCGAACCCGCACCCTGCTTCTGGCCGGCTGCGCGCTGCTCGTCGGCGCGTGCTCGACCACACCAAGAGACCACCACGACCACTACGAGGGGGTCGCGGCGCATCCGCCCGTGATGTTGAGCCATTTGCATGCGTTCGCGGGCAGCGACAACGACGAGCGACGCACGACGCTCGTCGCGATGTTGAAGTCGCACGGCTTCGAGCCTGAGCTCGTCGAGTTCCCGAATGACGGCAATCGCGACGAGGACCCGCGCGCGACCGGCACGAACGTGAGCTTCACGGTCGGCGACGGCGAGAAGGAAATCATCGTCGGCGCGCATTACGACACTGTGCGCCTGCCGGATGGTTCATTCTCGCAGGGCATGGTCGACAACGCCGCGAGCGTCATCGCCCTCGTCCACGTCGCCGAGGAACTCGCCGCGCACGGCGGCAGCCCGCACCGGGTCCGCTTCGTGTTTTTCGACATGGAGGAGATCGGACTCGTTGGCTCACGCCACTTGGCGAGCACCGTCGACCGCGAAAACGTCCTCGCGATGATCAACCTCGATGTGAATGCGTACGGGGATGTCGTTTTCTACGGTGCGACGCAACACCGTCACGATCCGATGTACGACGCGACCCGTGCGGCGTGCCGCGACCTCGAGCGCGAATGCGTCGACTTCGCGAGCTACCCGCCCAGCGACTATCTGGCCTTCGAGGAAGCCGGTATCCCGAACCTATCGATTTCCGTGCTGCCACGCGCCGAGGTCTACCAGCTTTGGTTGCGCATGAACCGCGGTGACCGGAGCGGCTTGGTGGAAGGCTTCTGGCCTGACGCTATGCACCGCATCCACAGCGCGGGTGACCGCTTCGAATCCGTGCAGCCCGAAGCTGTCATCGCAGCCTGCGACGTCGTGCTAGGAGTAATCCATCACCTTGCGCACGTCGAGTTCGATGCGCCCGAAGAGAACGACGCAACGCAGCCAGAAATCGAGCACCCGCTGCGCTACGAAGACGACCGGCCCGCCGGCGGCTAACCCCCAAAGGGACGCTCGGGGTCAGGCACCAACGGGACACTCAGCGCGTTTTCGTCTTCCCGCATGGTGAACCGCCGGTACGCTTCGGGGGAACCGTCACCGAAGAGCGTATTCAGAACGTAATCCGTCTGCAGCCATGATGGCGTTCTGTCGATTCCGATGTAGAACCGGTAACTCGACCATCGATACTCTTCCGGCTGCCGGACGAAACCGCCCTCGACCGGGTTGAGATGGATGTATCGCGTCAATTCCGCCCAGTGCCCGGCATGTGTAACTTCGACGGATCGGTAGCGACCGCGGAACAACGGTCCGTCACGGTCGCGACTGCGATTGAAGTATTGCGTATACGCGCCGTCGACGTAGTGCATCACTTGGCCGATGTTCGCCCGCGGCGTATGAAACATCAGGTGATAGTGATTGCCCATCAGGCAATACGCATGTAACGCGAGATCGAACCGGTCATGCGATTCGCTCAGCAACTCAATGAAACGCAGTCGATGGCTGTTCGTGAGAAAAATCGGTTGCTTGGCCGCGCCGCGATTCATGACGTGGTACCAGACTTCGTCCGAATGAATTCGAGGTTTGCGCGGCATACATCCTCAGATACCACAGCGTGACTGGTTTTCCCCACCATGCTCACGGTCTAGGTGTCCCGTTGGTGCCTGACCCCAGGTGTCCCGTTGGTGCCTGACCCCATATGGCACATTGGGGGTTGCGGGACGAGCGCGCTGAGATAGCGTGGAACATTGTGAAACGCCCGTTGTCGCGTTCGCGTTGGTTCGCCTGCAGGAATCTTGATAGGGTCTGCCGGTACTCAAGACAGGAGACCTCATGAGAAATCTGTTATTGACGATTGCGCTCGCCGCGCTCCCTGCCGCCGCCGTCGCCGTCCCGCCTGCACAGCCGCCCGCTCAACCAGAGCAGCAACCGCCGCCGCCAACGATGCCGAGTGCGCCGACCGGAGCGGTCGACGTCACTGAGGAACACCTCGATACCTTCGCGTCGATCTACGTTGACATGGAAGCCACTCGCGCAGATTTACAGGAACGGGCGGCAGCGACTGAATCCCCGGAGGAGATGGCTGAAATCCAGCAGGAGATGAACCAGAAGTTCGTCTCGATCATCGAAGACAACGGCTGGACCCTGGAACGCTACAACCAGGTTGCGCAGACATTGAACACCGACGAGCGGCTACGCATGCGTGCCGTCGAGTTGATCGGCGAAAAATCCTGAGCTTTTCGGCCCGGCACACGCCGGGCCTCTTTTTTTCTGCCCTGCGGTAGAATCGCAGGATGGGAATCAACGACATCAACCGCTGTCTTGACCAGGTCAACCGGGTCATCGTCGGCAAAAAGCACGAGGTACGCCTATCGGTCGCGTGCCTGCTCGCACAGGGACACCTGCTGATTGAGGACGTGCCGGGCGTCGGCAAGACGACGCTCGCGCACACGCTCGCGCGCACGCTCGGTCTGCGCTACCAGCGAATCCAGTTCACCTCCGACATGCTGCCTGCCGATATCATCGGCGTGTCCGTGTTCGAGCGGGACGCAGGTACGTTCCGCTTTCATCCGGGGCCGATTTTTGCGCAGCTGATTCTCGCCGACGAGGTGAATCGCGCGACGCCGAAGACGCAATCCGCGTTGCTCGAGGCGATGGAAGAGCACCAGGTCACGGCGGAAGGCGAGACGCGGCCGCTGCCCGAGCCATTCTTCGTCATCGCGACGCAGAACCCATTGCGACAAATCGGCACGTTCCCGCTCCCCGAGTCGCAGCTTGACCGCTTCCTGATGCGTATCACGCTCGGTTTCCCGGGCGAAGACGCCGAGCGACTGCTGCTTCGCGGTGAGGACCGCCGTGAGATGGTGTCGCAACTCGCGCCGTCGGTGGAGCCGGCGACGCTGGTCGCGTTGCAACGCGAGGTGCGGCAGGTCCACGTCGCGGATGCGCTGCTCGACTACGTGCAGGCGCTGTTGAAGTACAGCCGCGAATCGGCGTCGTTCGACAGCGGACTGTCGCCGCGCGCCGGGCTCGCACTCGTACACGCCGCGCAGGCCTGGGCCTTGATGGATGGCCGCAATGCGGTGCTGCCGGAAGACGTGCAGGCGATTGCGCCTGGCGTCTTCAGCCACCGGCTGCGCGGCGCCGGCGACCTCGCCGACGCGCATGGCGAACGTCTCGCCGACACCCTGCTCGCCGCAGTCGCGGTTCCTTAAGCGATCGTGATTTCGGCGCTGCGTCGCCGCTGGTCCGATACGACCCAGGCCTGGCTCCTCGCGCGCCAGGGGCTTGACAGCGAACGTGCGGTCCTTCGTCGCGGCCGCATTTACATCCTCCCAACGGCGTTCGGCTTTGTATACGCAGTGTTCGTCTTCGGGCTGCTGCTCGGCTCAATGAACTACACGAACAGCATGGGCTTCATCCTCACCTTCCTGCTCGGCGCACTCGGGCTGCTTGCCATGCACCACACGCACCGGAATTTGCTCGGCCTCGCCGTCGAGCGCGGTCGCGTTGAACCGCCGTTTGCAGGTCAGCAAGCCGTGTTCACGCTGCACGTGGCGAACGCGAGCGACGCGCGACGCTGGGCGATCGGCGCCGACAGCGAGGCGATGCCAACGTGGTTCGTCGACCTCGAGCCCCTCGGGTCCGCGCTGTTGCCGCTCCCCGTCGCTGCGCCCCAGCGCGGGCTGCTCGCGCTGCCCTCGGTCCGCGTATACACGCGTTACCCATTCGGGCTGTTCCATGCGTGGGCCGTGCTGCACATGGATCTGCGCGTTGTCGTTTATCCAAAGCCGGCGTCCTCGGCGCCCCCCGTTCCGACCTCGGGCGGTGACGGGCGCGGGACGCTCGAGGCGCGTGGTCAGGATGACTTCGCGGGACTGCGAGATTACCGCGCCGGCGAATCGCCGCGACAAATTGCGTGGAAAGCATTCGCTCGCGACGAGCAGCTTCGCTCGAAGCAATTCAGCGGTGCCCTTCAGTCCGCACCGTGGTTCGACTTCGATGCGCTTGAGGGTATGGACACCGAGCAGCGCCTGTCGGTGCTGTGTCGTTGGGTACTTGACGCCGAGCGAGACGGGTTACGTTACGGGCTGCGACTTCCGGGGACGATTATCGCGCCGGCGGCCGGCGATCCCCACCGACAAGCCTGCCTCGAAGCGCTTGCGTTGTTCGAGCCAACGAAATGAGCCACGCACGCCTCGCCGATCCGCACCTGACGTCGGACCGCCTATCGTGGCTGCTCGCCAGCCTCGCGCTGGTGCTCGCACCGCATGTCGCACGCCTCCCGGTCTGGGTGACCGCGCTGTTCATCGCGCTCGCGATCTGGCGACTCGGCGCCACGCGTGCCGGCTGGAAAATGCCGCCGGCTTGGCTCCGCGGCGCACTTGCATTCGGTGGCTTCGCCGCGATTGGGCTGCAATTTCGCGAATGGGGCGGCCAGGAAGCTGGTATCGCGATGCTCGTCGTGATGGTGTCGCTGAAACTGACGGAGACCACGCGTAAGCGCGATGGCGTCGTGCTTGTCCTGATCGGCTACATCCTCGTCATCGGCAACTTCCTGTACTCACAAACGCTGCCGACCGGCGCGTACATGCTGTTCGCGGTCTGGATCATCACGGCAACGTTGCTGCACCTCAACCACCCAACCGGCGGCGTGCCGCTCGCACCGCGTCTGCGCCAGTCGGGCGTCTTGTTGCTGCAGGCATTGCCGGTCGCACTCGTGTTGTTCCTGTTGTTCCCGCGAGTGCCGGGCCCACTGTGGGGCGTTCCGTCCAGCCAGACGGCAGCCGGCGGCCTCACCGATCGCATGGAGCCCGGGAGCATCGCCGAATTGTCGCAATCGAGCGCCGTGGCGTTCCGTGTGGAATTCGACGGCCCGGTGCCGCCTCGCGGTCTGCTTTATTGGCGCGGACCTGTGCTACGCCAGTTCGACGGGCGCGCGTGGACGCAGGGCCTCGACTTGCTCGCTGAAGGCTTCGCGTACACCTCACGCGGCGCGCCGGTCTCGTACGAAGTGTCGCTTGAGCCCCATCGCTACCGTTGGCTGTTCGCGCTCGACCTGCCGGCGATCCTCCCCGACGAAGCGCGGCTCACGCGCGCGTTCCAACTTTATGACGCCGAACCGGTGCGTGAGCGAAAGCGCTACGCGATGCAATCGCACCTCGACTACACCACAGGCCCCGAACCATCGCCGTACGAAATGCGCTACGCGCTGCAGTTACCGCGCGGCGGCAACCCGCAGGCGCGCGCGTTCGCCGCGCGTCTGCGTGAGGAGCACGCAGACCCACGCGCCCGCGTCGCCATGATGCTGCGGTATTTCCGTGAGGAACCGTTTTTCTACACCCTATCGCCGCCGCTGCTCGGCGATAATTCAGTGGACGAGTTCCTGTTCGGAACGCGCCGGGGTTTCTGCGAGCACTACGCCGGCGCGTTCGCGTTCATGATGCGCGCGGCGGGCGTGCCGACGCGGGTCGTGCTCGGCTACCAAGGCGGCGAACTCAATCCGGTCGGCGACTACTTGATCGTCCGCCAATCCGACGCGCACGCGTGGACCGAGGTTCATTTTGACGACGTCGGTTGGGTTCGCGTCGATCCGACCGCGGCCGTGTCGCCGGACCGCATCGAATACGGCGCGAGCGGCATGGCAGAACTTGAGGGCCGGGAACGCGGCGCGCTCGGCAATCTCGCTTGGGTCAGCCGGCTGCGGCTGCAGTGGGACGACATCAACAACCGCTGGAACCAATTCGTACTCGGCTATAACCGTGAACGCCAGCGAGAACTCCTCGAGGAATTCGGCTTCCGCGACGCCGGTTATCGCACGCTCGTGATATTGCTCGTGATGTCGCTCGCGGTCGTGATGGGCGCGTTGGGCTTGTGGCTGTTCTGGCAGGCGCGCCCCGCACGCGTGCGCGACCCAGCCGTTCGTCTGTACCTGAAATTGCAGCGCTTGCTCGAACGGCGCGGCGTGCTACCGCGTCGACCCGACGAGGGACCGCGGGATTACGCGGCGCGCGCGGTGGCGACGAATCCCGCGCTCGCACAGCCGGTCGGTACCTTCATCGACGCATTCGTGCAGTACCGGTATCACGCAGAACCGTCAGCCGTAGAGCTGGCTGCGATGAAACGGGCGTTGGCCGTTCTGAAAAACTAATCGCGGCGCCTTTGCGCCGCGAATGGATTAAACGGCGTACTCTCTGGTCGCTCTGAATTCGATGTCGGGCCACCGCTCTTCGGTCAGCTGCAGGTTCACCCGCGTCGGCGCGATGTAGACCAGCGAGTCGCCGTGGTCGAGCGCGAGGTTGTCGTGCGCTTTTTCCTCGAACTCCGCGCGCTTCTTCGCATTGTCCGAGTAGATCCAGCGCGCGGTCGCAACCTGCACGGGTTCGAACAGACAATCGACGCCGTACTCGGCCTTCAGCCGGAATGCGACGACGTCAAACTGAAGCACGCCGATCGCACCCAGAATCAGGTCGTTCGAACGCAGCGGCTTGAACAACTGGGTCGCGCCCTCTTCACACAGCTGCGCGAGGCCCTTCTGCAACGCTTTCATGCGCAGCGGATCTTTAAGCACCGCACGGCGGAACAGTTCGGGCGCGAAGTTCGGAATGCCCGTGAAAGTGAGCGGCTCACCCTGCGTGAACGTGTCGCCAATCGAGATCGTGCCGTGGTTGTGCAATCCGATGATGTCGCCAGCCCACGCCTCGTCGGCTGCCGCGCGGTCCGACGCCATGAAGGTCAACGCATCGGCGATGCGCACCTCGCGACCGATGCGCGTGTGGAACAGCTTCATACCCTTCTGGAAGCGGCCGGAGCAGAGCCGCAGGAACGCGATACGGTCGCGATGCAGCGGGTCCATGTTCGCTTGAATCTTGAACACGAAACCTGAGGTCGCCTCGTCTGCAGGCGTGACTTCACGCGTCGTGGTCGCGCGCGGTTGCGGCGCAGGTGCGTGCTCGACGAAGGCGTCTAGAAGTTCCTGCACGCCGAAGTTGTTCAACGCGGTGCCGAAGAACACAGGCGTGACTGTGCCGGCGAGGTACCCATCAATGTCGAATGCATGGCTTGCGCCGCGTACGAGTTCGACTTCTTCGACGTACGCGTCATGGTCGGCGCCGAGCAGCGCGCGGGCGTCGTCGCTGTCGAGCCCCTGAATCACGCGCGCCGTTCCGAGTCGACCGCCTTTCTGCGGCTGGTATACAGAAATCGAATCGTTGCCGAGGTGGTAAACCCCCTTCAACGAACGCCCCATCCCGATCGGCCAGGTCACCGGCGCGCAGCGAATCCCGAGTACCCGCTCGACTTCGTCGAGCAACTCCATCGGCTCGCGCCCTTCGCGGTCCAGTTTGTTGATGAACGTAAAAATCGGCGTGTCGCGAAGCCGGCAGACCTCCATCAACTTAATGGTGCGTTCCTCGACGCCCTTCGCACAGTCGATGACCATCAGCGCCGAGTCGACGGCGGTCAGCGTGCGGTAGGTGTCCTCGGAGAAGTCTTCATGGCCCGGCGTGTCGAGTAGGTTCACGATTCGGTTCCGGTACGGGAACTGCATCACGGACGAGGTCACCGAGATACCACGCTGCTGCTCGAGCGCCATCCAGTCCGAGGTCGCATGGCGCGCAGCCTTGCGGCCCTTCACGGTGCCCGCCATTTGAATGGCGCCGCCATACAGCAGCAGTTGTTCGGTCAGCGTGGTCTTGCCTGCATCCGGGTGCGAGATGATCGCGAACGTACGGCGGGCGGCAATTTCTGGTGGGAGCGGTTCCATCGGAGCCGCGCATTTTAGCAGGTCAGAGCGGTAGCGCGAGCACGATGGCGTCTTCGCGCTGGCCGCGCGCCGCCGGGTAATAGGCGTTGCGCAGCCCGACTTCGACGAAGCCAGCGACGCGGTAAAGGTGCAACGCGGCCGGGTTCGACGGCCGCACTTCGAGGAAAACGGTCTTCGCACGATGGTTACGCGCAAGATCCAGCACGTGATCGAGCATGCGCCGACCGAGCCCGGTGCGCTGCCGCGCGGGCGCCACACAGAGATTGAGCAGGTGCGCCTCGCCCGCGCCGACCGACATGACCGCATAACCCGCGATGCCGTCGTCAGCCTCCGCGACCCAGCAACAGTAGCCGATGCGTAGGCAGTCACGAAAAATCCCGGCGGTCCACGGGAACGGGTACGCGGCGCACTCGACTTTCATCACGGCGTTGACGTCCTCCGCGTGCATCGGGCGCAACTGCACGGGATCCGGTTCGCGTTGCGCGCTCATGCGATGGGTTTCGCGACGTCGAGCGCGAGTTTCAGGTCGTCCCACGCGCGGCGCTTTTGACCCGGCGAGCGCAGCAGGTAGGCCGGATGGTAGGTCGCGACCAGCGGTGTGCCGCGCTCGCCGTACTTGTGCACGGTGCCGCGGAGCTTGCCGATGGGCTTGTCGCTCTCAAGCAATGTCTGCGCGGCAATGCGCCCGACGACGAGAATGAGCTCGGGCTCGACCAGCGCAATCTGGCGGTCTAGGAACGCGCGACATGCGGCGAGTTCGTCGGATTTTGGGTCGCGATTTTCGGGCGGGCGACATTTGAGTGTGTTCGCGATGTACACCCGCTCGCGCGGCGCACCCGCGGCGGCCAGCATCGCGTTGAGCAATTGTCCGGCGCGGCCGACAAACGGCTCGCCTTGGCGGTCCTCTTCGGCGCCCGGGGCTTCACCGACAATCATCCAGCGCGCGCTGCGGTCGCCGGTGCCGAAGACCGTCTGGGTGCGGCCGCGGTGGAGGTCACAGGCGGTGCAGGCGGCGACGGTTTGTTGGAGGGTGCCCCAGTCGAGCGGTGGTGCCGGTTCAGAAGAATCGCGGCGCGAAGGCGCCGCGCCTACACTGGGTGTTTCTTTCAGCGACGGTGGCGGCGCTTCTAGAACGGGTGGTTCAACCGCAGTCGGTGGTTGGTCCGCCCGGGTGTAGACCTGGACACCGAGGGCGTCGAGGTAGTGGCGGCGCCGCGCGTCCAACTCAATCCGTCTCGGGCGTGGCGGTCCGTCGGCGCTGCCACCAACGCCACACCGTCACCGCAGGACCGGACAACGCGTACAGGAAGGCGATCAGGAACAGCACGCGCGGCGGGTTCAGTGCAATCAGGATGAACACGAGCGGCACCATGACCAACACCGGGAACGACACGCGCTGGCTGAGGTTCAGGTCCTT
>CAYODZ010000120.1:0-32885 GCA_964402835.1 uncultured Gammaproteobacteria bacterium
AAAGCGCCTACACACAAATGGCTTCCAAGGTGCGGGTAGAGAACGAAAAATAATGATGCCATTCGGTCGAAAATCGAAGCCGTTGATCGGGCTGGACATCAGCTCGTCGGCGGTCAAGCTCGTGGAGCTCAGCCGCCAGGGGAATAGCTTCCGCGTTGAGGCGTATGCGGCGGAAGGCATGCCCGCGGGTGCCATCAACGAAAAATCGATTGTCGACGTCGATGCCGCCGCCGAGGCGGTGCGCCGGACGGTGAAACGCGCCGGCACCAAGGTCAAGAATGCCGCGATTGCGATCGGCGGCGCGGCGGTCATCACGAAAGTCATCAGCATGCCTGGCAACCTCAAGGATGCCGAGATGGGCGAGCAAATCGAGCTGCAGGCAGACCAGTACATCCCCTTTCCGCTCGAAGAAGTCAGCTACGACTACGAAATCCTGGGCCCGTCGCGTGGCGACGGCGACCTCGTCGACGTGCTGCTCGCCGCGACCCGCTCTGAAAACGTAGAGCAGCGCCAAGCGGTGCTCGATGCAGCCGGCCTCACGGCTAAAGTCGTCGATATAGAGGCGTATGCGCTTGAAAATGCGTGTCGGCTGCTCACGTGGCAGATGCCGGACCTCGGGGTGGAGCGCACGATTGCCATCGTGGACTTCGGCGCGACGACCACGACCTTCAGCGTGCTGAACGACCTCCGCATCATCTACACCCGCGACCAGGCTTTCGGCGGGCGGCAATTGACCGAAGAGGTCATGCGGCACTACGGCCTGAGCTTCGAAGAGGCTGGCAAGGCGAAGAAGCACGGCGGCCTACCGGACAATTACAACGAGGAACTGCTGCGCCCGTTCATGGAGGACATGGCTCAGCAGGTCAACCGCTCATTGCAGTTTTTCCTCTCCTCGAGCAGCGATTACGAGACCCTCGACCAAGTCATTATCTGCGGCGGGTGCTCGGCAATCGAAGGCGTCGACGCGTTGATTGCGGAGCGAACCGGCGTCCCGACGCTCGTCGGCAACCCATTCGGTGAGTTGAAGGTGTCCGCCGGCGCGAAAGCGCAGCTCGCCGAGAGCGACGCGGGGGCGCTGATGATCGCGTGTGGTCTCGCGCTGCGGAGCTTCGACTGATGCCACGGATTAACCTACTGCCGTGGCGCGAGGAGCGGCTAAAGGAGCAACAGAAAGCCTTCGGCATCGCTGCGATTGTAGTCGTCGCGGTCGGCGCGTTGATTGTGTACATCGCGATGCAGACCGTAAACGGCATGATTGATCACCAAGAAGCGCGCAACGCCTTTCTGAAGAACGAAATCAAAGCGCTTGACGCCCGAATTGCGGAAATCCAGGAGCTGGAGCAGCGCAAGGCCGCGTTGCTCGCGCGCATGAACATCATCGAGCAGCTGCAAACCAGCCGGCCTGAAATTGTTCACCTGTTCGAAGAGCTGGTGACCACGCTGCCAGAAGGTGTGCACCTCACGTCGCTGGGGCAGACCGGTTCTACCCTCGAAATCAAGGGCGTCGCCCAGTCAAGCGCCCGCGTCAGCGCGTATATGCGGGCGATTGAGGGCTCGGACTACCTGTCCATCGGACGCCTCGACGTCATTCAACGCGTCGGTACCGCAGCGAACCGCGCACAAGAATTCACGCTTCAGGCGCGGCAGGTCAGTCCGGCTGCGAAGCCCGAGGCCGAACAATGAACCTCGACGAACTCAAAAAACTTGATCCGAACCAGATTGGCGCGTGGCCGTGGCCACTGCGCGCAATCGTGCTCGCTGTGATTTTCACCGGCGTACTCGTTGCGGGTTATATGTTCGTCATCAAGGACATGCTCGTCGAGAAGGACAAGGTCGTCGCCGAGGAGCAGACCCTTCGCGCACAGCTCGACACCAAGCAGCGCCGGGCCGCCGCGCTCGACCAGTACCGCGCGCAAATTGACGAGATGCAACGAACCTTCGGCGCGATGCTGCGCCAGTTGCCTGGCGAAACCGAGGTTGAGAATCTCCTCGTCGACATCTCCCAGTCGGCGCTCGCCGCCGGCCTCGAACAGGAGCTGTTCCAGCCGCAACGCGAGGTCACCCGAGATTTTTACGCAGAGCTGCCCATTCAGATGCGCCTGACCGGCGGCTTCCATGAGTTCGCGACGTTCGCGAGCAACGTCGCGGCCTTGCCGCGCATCGTGACGCTGCATGACATCAAGATTTCACCGGCAGCGGCTGCGCGTGGCGCGGCTCAGTCGCCGGGCTCGTTGACGATGGTGCTGACGGCAAAAACCTACCGTTACCTCGATGAGTCGCAAGCGCCGGCGCGGCCTGCACCGCAGCGGAGACGCCGATGAACGGCGCACGCATCTCGCTTGTGGCAATCGTCGCTGCGCTCCTGCTTTCGGGGTGCAGTCGCGACATGAGCGACCTCGAGGCCTGGGTCGATGAAATCAAGCGGCGCCCAGCGGTCCGAATTCCTCCGCTGCCGCAGGTGAAACCTTATGAGACCTTCGCGTACACCGTGCACGCGCAGCGTTCGCCGTTCGTTCCCAGCGCGCCGGTACGTCAGCAGGTGGCAGACGATGGAACCGGCGGTGTACGCCCGGATGCCGATCGGAACCGCGAGTATCTTGAGGAATTCCCGCTCGATACACTACGCATGGTCGGGACGGTCACGATGGGTGGCGAGACTTACGCGCTGATCCGCAGCAGTGATCGCTCGGTTCACCGCGTCCGGGTCGGGAATTACCTAGGCCAGAACCATGGCCGCATAACTGCGATCAGCGAAACGTCGGTTACGCTGATCGAAATCATTCCGGACGGCACGGGCGGTTGGACCGAACGCGCCGCCGCCGTTGCGCTGAGCGAATAGGCGTACGAGGATACTGCGATGAACAGAATAGCCTTACTCATGCTGCTGGTGGCCATCGCGTTTCCCGCGCCCGCGTTCTCGCAAGGGAGCTCGGCCTTACAGTCGATCGAAGCATCGGGACTTCCAGGCGATGGGGTTCAGGTCCGCTTGAAGCTGTCCGGGCCGCCAGCCGACCCACTGAGCTTCACGATCGACCGCCCTGCACGCATTTCATTCGATCTACCGGGGACGACGAACGCGCTTGAGCAACGGCGCCAGAACATCGGCATTGGGCCGCTGACCACAATCACAAGCGCCGAGGCCCAAGGCCGTACGCGCGTCGTGTTCAACCTGACCGAAGTCACGCCCTACGAGACCCGCATCGACGGCAACGACATCATCGTCTTGCTGCGTCCGGCGGCGACAGCCGGTCGTGCGACCCAATTCACTTCAGCCGAACCGCGTGAGGACGCGCCGCGCCGTACCACGCACGAAATCGAAAACGTCGACTTCCGCCGCGGACCCGCGGGCGAAGGGCGCGTGGTCGTGCATCTTTCGGACCCGTCGGTCATCGTCGCGCTCCGCGAGGAAGGCAATCGGGTGACGGTCGACTTCCGCAACGCGAGCGTCGCCGATACGCTGGTTCGGCAGCTCGACGTCACCGATTTTGCGACGCCGGTCGAGTCCATCGAGACGCGCCGCGTCGGCTCCAGTGTCCAGCTGACGATCAACGGCACCGGGCGGTTCAATCAGATTGCCTACCAGTCGGACAACCTCTTTACCGTAGAGCTGAAGCCGGTCTCAGAGGCGGAGCTCGCCGAACAACGGCGCACCGAGCAGCAATTCACCGGTGAGCGCCTCACGCTTAATTTCCAGGACATCGAGACCCGCGCCGTCCTGCAGATCATCGCGGACATTTCGGGCCTGAACCTCGTCGTCAGCGACAGCGTCGGCGGCAACCTCACGCTTCGCCTGCAGAACGTGCCTTGGGATCAAGCGCTCGACATCATCTTGCGCACGAAGGGCCTCGGCATGCGCCAGACCGGCAACGTGATGCTCGTCGCACCCGCAGAGGAAATTGCCGCGCGCGAGCGGACCCAGCTTCAGTCCCAGCAGGACGTGCAGGAACTCGCGCCACTGCGTTCGGAGTTTATCCAGATCAATTACGCGAAAGCCTCTGAGCTGGCCTCGCTGTTGCGTTCCGAAGGCACGAGCCTCATGTCTTCGCGCGGCAACGTCTCGATCGACGAGCGCACGAATACCCTGCTCGTACAGGATACCGACGACCGCCTCGAAGACATCCGGCGCATGGTGCGCCTGCTCGACGTGCCCATCCGCCAGGTGCTGATTGAGTCGCGCATCGTCGTCGCGAACAGTGACTTCACCAAGGAGCTCGGTACGCGCTTCGGTACGACACACGTCCGCCGTCATGGCGACAGCGGCATCATCGGAACCACGGGCAGCCTCGCCGCTTCGGACATCATGGCCGCTTCGGCCATCGGCAACATTGGCAACACGGGGCAGCCGTTCCCGGTGGAAATTCCGACCGGCAACCCCGCGGACCGACTTAACGTAAATCTGCCCGTCGCAGGCGCCGCAGGCCGCGCGGCATTCGCGATACTTGGTTCCGATTATCTCGTCGATTTGGAGTTGTCCGCGCTACAGGCGGAGGGCCGCGGCGAAGTCGTGTCGAGCCCGCGTGTCCTCACCGCGAACCAGCGCGAGGGCTCGATTGAACAGGGCGTGCAGATTCCGTATCAGGAAGCGTCGGCGAGCGGCGCGACCACGACGAACTTCCAGGAAGCGGTGTTGAGCCTGCGCGTCACCCCGCAAATCACGCCAGACAACCGCGTCATCATGGATCTCCAGATAAACAACGACACGGTCGGCCAACAGGTGCCGAGCGCGACCGGTGGCTTCGTGCCCAGTATCGATACGCGCAGCATCGTGACGCAGGTACTCGTTGACGACGGCGAAACCGTCGTGCTCGGCGGTATTTACGAGACGCAGCGCCGCGAAGCGGAGACGAAGGTTCCGTTGCTCGGCGACATCCCTGTACTCGGCATGATGTTCCGTACGCGCAGCTCAATTACCGACAAGGCCGAACTCCTGATCTTCGTTACGCCGAAGATTGTCAAGGAAGGCATGCGGTTGAACTGACGATGGGGCTGTTCCTCGTCGGCCCGATGGGCGCCGGCAAGAGCGCCATCGGACGAGAGCTCGCCCGCATCCTTAGCCGGCCATTCTTCGATTCGGACGTAGTGATCCAGGAACGGACCGGCGCTGATATCGGGTTCATTTTCGAGCGTGAAGGGGAAGCCGGCTTCCGAGTGCGCGAGCGGCAAGTCATCGACGAACTGACGCTCATCCCGGACGCCGTCGTCGCTACCGGCGGCGGCGCTATTGTCGACGCGGGCAACCGCGAGGCGCTCGTCTCACGCGGTACCGTTTTTTACCTGCACACCTCCGTCGAACACCAACTCGCGCGCACGCAGGCGGGCAAGACACGTCCACTGCTTGAGACCGACGATCCGGCCGAGCGCCTAGCGGCGCTCTACACGCAGCGCCACCCGTTGTACGTCGAGATTGCCGACCATACCGTCTCGACCGATGGGCGGCGCGTACGATCAGTCGCGCTGGAAATAGCGGGGTTGGTCGAATGCGACAAGTAATCGTCGACCTCGGTTCGCGCAGCTACCCGGTCCTCATCGGTCCGGGCGTGCTCGGCGACCCCGCGTCGTACGAAGGCATCCTCGGGCGTCGCAGTCTCATCGTGACCAGCGAAGCTGTGGCTGCACTGCACCTCGATACTGTGCAATCCGCGCTTGGGCGGCACCGACACGAGGTCGTGGTCCTACCTGACGGCGATTCTGCGAAGACACTCGCAACCGTCGAGCGAATTTGCGGCGCGGCCGCGACGGCGGGCCTCGACCGCGACGGCACGATGATCGGCCTCGGTGGCGGCGCAATCGGCGACGTGACCGGTCTTGCAGCTTCGCTCTATCAGCGGGGTATCCCGTACCTGCAATTGCCGACGACGCTGCTTGCGCAGGTCGACTCATCGGTCGGCGGCAAAACGGCCGTGAACCACGCCATCGCAAAGAACTTGATCGGCGCGTTCCACCAACCGGCACGCGTGATCGCGGACGTCGCCACGCTTCGCACACTGCCCGCACGCGAGCTGCGCTCCGGCCTCGGCGAGGTCATCAAATACGCGGTCCTCGGTGGCAACGCGTGGATGACCGACCTCGAGCACGACATGGCGCAACTGATCGCGATGGATGACGCAACGCTATCGGCAACCGTTGAGCGCTGTTGCGCCGCTAAAGCGGCAGTGGTCGCTGCGGATGAGCGCGACGACGGTGTGCGTGCCCATCTGAATTTGGGCCATTCGTTCGGGCACGCGCTCGAAACGGCGTACGAGGGCGCGGTTCTGCACGGCGAAGCCGTCGCGCTAGGCTGCATGATGGCCGCGCGCCTGTCGCAGTCTCTCGGCTGGCTTCCAGCGCGGGATGCCGCGCGCATTACGACCTTGGTCGAGGCGGCTGAACTCCCCACCCATCTACCGACACCGACGCCAGCAACCGAGCGACTGCTAGACATCATGAAGCACGACAAGAAGGCAGCGGCGGGCGCAATCCGGCTGGTGCTACTTCGAGCCCTCGGGGAGCCAACGCTGACGAGTGATTTTCCGCATGCTGCGCTGGTATTGACGCTGCGCGACTTTACAATGCATCCATGAAGCCCTACGCCGCCGATCCATCCCGCAGTCGCGGACGGCACCACGACGAACCGGCACCGACCGGGCGCACGGAGTTCCAGCGCGACCGTGACCGAATCCTGCACTCCGGCGCGTTTCGTCGGCTCGAATATAAGACCCAGGTGTTCGTGAATCACGAGGGCGACATGTTCCGGACGCGCCTCACACACTCGCTTGAGGTCGCTCAGATTGCACGTACGGTTGCCCGCTCCCTCGGTCTCAACGAGGACCTGGTCGAGGCGATTGCGCTCGCGCACGACCTCGGACATACCCCGTTCGGCCACGCCGGACAGGACGCACTCAATGACTGCATGAAGCCGTACGGGGGCTTCGAACACAATCTTCAATCGCTGCGAGTCGTTGACGAGCTGGAGCAGAAATACGCTGATTTCGAAGGGCTCAACCTGACATTCGAAACGCGTGAAGGCATCCTCAAACATTGCGCGCTAGACGCGGCGCGCACCCTTGGCGACGTAGGCCGACGCTTTCTGGACAAGAGTTGGCCGAGCGCGGAAGCGCAACTCGCCAACATTGCGGACGAAATTGCATACAACAACCATGACGTCGACGACGGGATCCGCGCGGGACTCGTGACCGTTGACGGCCTGCGGGAAACGCGCCTGTTCCGAGAGCAATACGATGCCGTGCTTGCGCGTTATCCCGACGCGCCGTTGCGGCGCAAGGTGCACGAGACGATTCGCCGCATGATCAATCGGCAGGTTACGGACCTCGTCGAGGCGAGCAGCGCGACCCTTACGACGCGCGCGCCGTCAGACATCGAGGCCGTGCGTACCGCCGGCGCGCCAGCGATTCATTTCAGCGCCGAGATGCGCGAAATGAACCTGGAACTCAAGCGCTTCCTTCGAAAAGAGCTTTATCAGCACTTCCGCGTTCACCGGATGACGCTCAAGGCCCGCCGCGTTGTCCGCACGCTGTTCGACGCATTTTTCGGCGATACGCGCCTGCTGCCGCCCGCATTTGCCGCCCGGTCCCATGCGCTAGAAGAGACGGGGGGCCCGGACGGCCGGGCGCGTGCGGCTGCGGATTACATCGCTGGGATGACCGACCGGTACGCCATCGCGGAATACGAACGAATTCAGGACCCAGCGCGCTCCGGCTAACTTTATGTAAAGCCTTGCGAATTGGCTAAATATACTTGTTTTCGTTAGAAATACGACCTAGAATCCAACGCATAATAAGTTCCAATGCCCGCGCAGTCACGGGCCGGGAGTCAAGCATGACGTGGGGACCGAAGACCAGAATCGCAGCCGTGCTCGTTTTCACGCTGCTTGCTTCGTGTGGTGGTGAAGACGCGTTCGTCGGACCCGGTGGTGGGGCCGGCGGCGGCGATGGCGGCCCGGGCGTCCCGCCGGGCGCCCCGGAAGCGGCAAACATCGTCCTCCTCGCGGACCCCCCGGTCCTCAAATCAGATGCCATCGACGACGCTGCGGGCGTCACGATCACCGCGATCGTGCGCGACGCGTCGAACAACGTCATCCCAGACCTGCCGCTGACCTTCAGCGCCGACTCCGGGGCGCTGACCGTGCTCGACAACGTTTCCAACGAGAACGGCCGCGTCACCGCGACGCTGACGACCGGCGGCGAGCCACAAAACCGCACCATCAACGTGACCGCTACGGCGGGCGACATCGAGAACACCATCACGGTCGACGTTTCGGGCACCCGGATTGGCGTTGCAGGCGCGACTGCAATCGAATCCGGCGAGTCCGAGACCTATACCGTAGCCTTGCTCAATGCCGGAGGCGTGGGAATCCGCGACGTCACGATCGCGGCGACCTCGGAGAACGGCAACACGATTACCCCGGCAAGCGCCGTGACCAACGTCGAGGGCATTGCTGAGTTCGTCGTGACGGGCTCGGCGGGCGGCGACGACACGCTGACTTTCTCCGGCCTCGGCTTGTCTGTTTCGACCGACGTGCTGGTCTCCTCCTACGGCATCACCTTTGCAGAACCGGATAGCCGTGAAATTGAATTCGGAGAATCCGTCACGCTGGATATCGTGCTGCGGCAAGACGGAACGCCGCTCGACGGGCAGGCCATCGGGTTCAGCACCACGCGCGGCACGCTGTCCGCGCTCACGCAGACGACCGCTGGCGGCGGTGCCGCATCGGTGACGCTGACGGCGGCAGGCTCGGATGGCGCGGGTCCCGTCATCGTTTCCGCGCGCGGCCCGGAGGGCGTAACACGGCAACTCGCGCTCGAATTCGTCTCAACGACACCGACTCAGGTCAACCTCCAGGCCTCGCCATCGACCGTCGCGCCGGAGGGTACGGCGACCATCACCGCAATCGTCCGCGATGCGAACGGTAACCCGGTCAAGCACGAACCTGTGCGGTTCACGCTCGATGACCTCTCCGGTGGGCAGCTGACCGGCTCGACCAGCATGACCGACAGCCAAGGCGTCGCACGTACCACTTACCGCGCGTCGACGGCATCGTCATCCCTGAACGGCGTCACGATCACCGCGGATATTGGTGATCCGCAGATCGCATCGGACACGGCGACCATCACCGTCGCTGCGCCGACGATGTTCATGGTCCTCGGCACCGACAACCTCGTGCAGAAGAACAACGAGGATGCGACCTACGACAAGATCTACAACGCATTGATTACCGATGCAGCGGGCAACCCGGCGTCGCCAAACACCGTTTTCCGCCTGACGCTGCGCTCAATCGAGTACCAGAAAGGCACAATGGTACTCGGTACATCGACCTGGGCCCCGGACTACGAGGTTCTGTCGACGGACGGGTATTACGGCACACCAAACGGTTCACCACCGCCCACGCTCGGTCCCTACTTCGGCACGCCGGCGTTCGGTTGTCGCAGCGAGGACCCATTAGGGACCGGCAACATCAACCAGGCCGCGTTCGGCGATTACAACAACAACGGCCAGATCGACCCGGCCGCGGTCGCTTCGGTCCCGAGCCAGGTCGAGATCAGCGAGGACGGGGTTGCCTCGTTCACGATTCGCTGGCCACAGAGCTATGCGCTGTGGGTGCTCGTCCGACTCACCGCGACGGCTTCGGTGGGCGGTACGGAGACGGTTCGCAACCTGGATTTCGTACTGCCAATCGCAGGCGCGGACGTGCAGGAGAACACGACACCACCGAACGTTATCAGCCCGTTCGGCGTCGCGGCGGACTGCACCGACCCGACTTGAGGACTCGCGCGCGGGCCGCGCGATGCGGCCCGCGCGTTATAATTCGTCGATGAAATCCATCGACCCCCGTGACCGTCTCATCTTCGCCCTCGACGTACCCGATGCTGCGGCCGCCCGCGCGCTCGTCGAGACGCTCGGTGATTCCGTGCGCTTTTACAAAATCGGCCTCGAACTCTTCATGTCGGGCGGATATTTCGAATTGCTCGACTGGCTCACCGCGCGCGGCAAGCTGGTATTCGTGGACTTGAAGTTCTTCGACGTGCCCGCAACGGTCGCTGCCGCGGTGCGGAGTTTGCGCGACCGGGGCGCTACCTTCGCGACGATCCACGGCAACCAGTCCATCATGGAAGCCGCCGCCGCCGAAAAGGGCGATCTTAAAATTCTTGCCGTGACGGTGCTGACGAGCCTGGACCGTGGCGACCTCGACGACCTAGGATTTGCCTGCGACGTCGAGAAGCTGGTCGTGTCACGGGCACGCCGCGCGCTCGAGGCCGGCTGCGATGGCGTCGTGTCGTCGGGCCTAGAAATTCCGATGCTGCGCCGGGAAGTCGACAATCGCTTGTTTGTCGTGTCGCCAGGCATCCGCCCCGTCGAGAATCGGCCAGATGACGACCAGAAGCGTGTGGTCACGGTCGCACAGGCGTTTGAAAACGGCGCCGACTACATCGTGGTCGGACGGCCCATCCGCAATGCGCCGGACCCACGCGCGGCCGCTGAGGCAATCCAGGAAACCATCATGGAGGTCGTCGGTGGCCGCTGAAACCGCTTTGCAAAACGACGCCCTGCTGCGCGCGCTGGCACGCGAGCCGGTCGATCGCCGACCCGTATGGATTATGCGCCAGGCGGGTCGTTATTTGCCTGAGTACAAAGAGAGCCGTGCGCGTGCGGGCAGCTTCATGCAGTTGTGCTCGACGCCGGAGCTCGCGTGTGAAGTCACGCTGCAGCCACTGGCGCGGTTCGACCTCGACGCCGCGATTCTCTTTTCCGACATCCTGACAATCCCCGACGCGATGGGCTTGGGATTACGGTTCATCGAAGGCGAAGGGCCAGTATTCGATCACCCGGTGCGTAGTCGCAGCGAGATCCTGAAGCTCGGCGCGCCCGACCCCGAGGTCGAACTGCGTTACGTGACCGATGCCGTTCGACTGATTCGCCGTGAGTTGGGCGGTCGCGTTCCGTTGATTGGATTTTCGGGCAGTCCTTGGACACTCGCGACCTACATGGTCGAGGGCAAGTCGACGCGTGAGTTCGCGCGCATCAAGGCGCTCGCATACACCGACCCGGAGGCATTACGCGCGCTGCTCGCGACACTCGTCACGTCGGTGACGCGTTACCTGAACGCGCAGGTCGAAGCCGGTGCCCAAGCCTTGATGATTTTCGATACTTGGGGTGGCGCGCTGACACCGGACGGCTACCAACGCTGGTCGCTCGACCCGATGCGCGAAATTGTCGCTGGACTGCGGCGTGAACACGAGGGTCGCCGCGTGCCGGTCGTGCTGTTCACGAAGGGCGGCGGGCAGTGGCTTGAGTCCATGGCGGACAGTGGCGCGGACGCGCTCGGCGTCGACTGGACGACCGACCTCGGCGATGCACGCAAGCGTGTCGGCGACCGTGTAGCGCTTCAGGGCAACCTGGACCCGTCGATTCTGTACGCAGACCCGGACGACATTCGTCGTGAGGTGCGCGCCGTGATTGACAGCTATGGGCCCGGGCCGGGGCATGTGTTCAATCTTGGGCACGGCATCCATCAGTGGGTGAACCCGGACCACCTCGGCGTCCTCGTCGACGAAGTCCACGCGTACAACCCGGCCTAATGCTGCGTCCTTGGGTGGCGGCCTGCTGCGACGGCCGGACTGAACTCGCCGCTGCCGCTTCCCTCGACTGCGCGGCTAATTGGCTGCCGCCTTGGATGACGGTGTCTACCGCGGCAACTCTGTGCGGCGCCTTCGTTCTAATGGCTTACCCATGGCCGTCTCGGTCGCTCCCGGCGAGTTGTCCGTCCGCTCCGCTGGCCGGCTGAGGCCTTGCAGCCAAGGTTCGCTGTGTCAGGTGGGAGCGACGCTCTCGGCGTCGCAATGGGGCCTATCGCAGCAAGCAACCGTGGCACCTGTAGGAGCGGCGCCTTTGCGCCGCGATGGTCGGGCCACCGGCGCGATCACGGCGGCGGGCACCTCGCGAGGCGAGATTGAAGTCGGTTTGTGACTTCACACGAGCCGAGCGAGCTCGGTGCCCGGCGCCGGAGAAAGCGGGATTTAATGAGGTCCGGCCGTCGCAGCAGGCCGCCACCGAGGGTGAGTCCAGTCAGTCGCGGAGTTTGCGGCGCAGGATCTTGCCGACGTTCGTTTTCGGTAACTCGTCGCGGAATTCGACCGACTTCGGCCGCTTATAGCCCGTGAGGCTCTTGGCGCAATGCTCGATGACGTCGGCCTCCGTCAGGGTCTTATCCTTGCGTACGACGAACAGCTTCACGACTTCGCCGGAATCGTCGTCCGGCACGCCGACCGCTGCAGCCTCAAGGATACCCGGGTGTTCGACCGCGACGCCCTCCACCTCGTTCGGGTACACGTTGAACCCGGAGACGAGAATCATGTCTTTCTTACGGTCAACGATGCGCGTGTAGCCACGATCGTCCATCTCGCCCATGTCGCCTGTCTTCAGCCAACCGTCGCCGGGCAGCACGTTGCTCGTCTCGTCCGGACGATTCCAGTAGCCCTTCATCACCTGTGGGCCGCGAATCCATATCTCCCCGACTTCGCCGGTCGAAACCGGTTGACCGGCCTCGTCGCGAATCGACAACTCGGTCGACGGCAGCGGCAAACCGATCGAACCGGTGTAATCGGTGTTGTCGAGCGGATTCACGGTCGCAACGGGCGAGGTTTCGGTGAGCCCGAAACCCTCGAGCAAGGGCGTCCCCGTCACGCGCTTCCAGTGCTCAGCGACCGCGCGCTGGACCGCCATGCCGCCGCCGAGCGACAGCTTCAACGACGAGAAATCCAGCTTGTCGAAGCCGGGCGTGTGCAACAAGCCGTTGAACAAGGTGTTCACGCCCGTGATGACCGTGAATCGATGTTTGCCCAGTTCCTTGACGAATGCCGGCATGTCGCGCGGGTTCGTGATCAATATGTTGCAGCCACCGAGTTTGAGGAACTGCAGGCAGTTACAGGTCAACGAAAATATGTGGTACATCGGCAGCGCGGTGATGACCATCTCGCCGCCGGCCGCCGTCTGCGTACCGAACCATGCCTTCACCTGCTCCAAATTCGCGACCATGTTCCGGTGCGTGAGTTCAGCGCCTTTAGACACGCCGGTCGTTCCGCCGGTGTACTGAAGAAACGCGGTGTCGTCCGGTGAAACTTCGACATCCTTGAGGACCTGCCACTTACCGTGTGCGATCACCTTCTTAAGATCGAGCGCGCCAGGAATGTGCCACGCCGGAACCAGCTTCTTCACATACTTGACGACGAAATTAACGAGTTGGCGCTTGGGCGACCGGAGCATGTCGCCCATCCGAGTGGTCACGACCGTCGTGACCTGGGTTTTGTCCAATACTTGCGCGACGGTGTGCGCGAAATTCTCCACGACGACGATTGCCGTCGCGCCGGAGTCCACGAGTTGATGCTCGAGCTCACGGGCCGTGTACAGCGGGTTGACGTTAACGACAATCACGCCGGATCGCAGCGCCCCGTAAAGCACAATCGGGTACTGCAGGAGATTCGGCATCATGATGGCGAGTCGGTCGCCGGGCTTCAGGCCGGCAACCTGCTGCAGCCAAGCCGCAAAGTACCGACTGCATTGGTCAATTTCGGCGAACGTGAGCGTGGTGCCCATGTTCTTGAAAGCCGGCAAGTCGCGGAACTCGACGAAGCAATCGTCGATGACTTTCTTCAGCGTCGCATCGGGGCCGAGTTCAATGTCGGCCGGCACGCCTTGCGGATAGTGGTTAAGCCAAGGTTTGTCCACGGTTCAATACTACACGGTACACTTGAGCAATGGGTGCAACGCGTCCCAGACGAGGTCGAGCATCCATGGCTGCGCAGCTGCCGTCGGATGAATGCCGTCGTCCTGCAGCATCCCGGGGCGGTCCGCCACGTCCTCGATGGCGAACCGGACAAGCGGCACGCGATGCTCGCTCGAGAGCGCGTCGTAAACGGCCGAGAATCCACGGCGGTAGTCCGGCCCGTAGTTCGGCGGGATGCTCACGCCGATCAGCATCACCTCCGCCCCTGCGCGCGTCGCAGCCGTTATCATGGCATCGAGGTTGCGCTGCATCTCAGCCAGGGGATAACCCCGCAAGCCATCGTTACCGCCGAGTCCGATGATGACGACCGCGGGTTCGTGCACGCTGAGCGCACGCGGCAATCGGGCGAGCCCGCTGCTGGTCGTGTCGCCGCTGATGCTGGCGTT
The DNA here is from genome assembly GCA_964402835.1 of uncultured Gammaproteobacteria bacterium. Lineage (GTDB taxonomy): Bacteria > Pseudomonadota > Gammaproteobacteria > Natronospirales > JAIVGZ01 > JAIVGZ01. The sequence goes on from CAYODZ010000120.1 coordinate 14,164, forward strand.
CACGACGCGGCAGTCGGCACCGAGTCGCTGCTCGAGGAGCGCGACCCAGCCTTGGGCACGCGGGACGCCGTAGGACGCGCTGAGGCTGTCGCCGACGACCAGAACAACGGGCTTGGCGCTGCCCGCAGCAGGCGCAACGCAGGACAACAAGACCAACAATAGGACGACACGATACATGGGTGACTTTATTCTCCAAGCAAACCGGCTGGTCAAAAAGGTTACCAGCCCGGAAGGGCTACTCACCATACTTGATGATGTGTCACTCGCGGTATCCGGAGGCGAATCGGTCGCCATCGTCGGCGCCTCGGGGTCCGGCAAGTCGACGCTACTCGGCCTACTCGCGGGGCTAGACGCCCCGACTTCTGGCACGGTGACGCTGGCGGGCACCGAACTCACCGCACTCGATGAAGATGGCCGCGCGCGACTGCGGGGTACCCACGTCGGCTTCGTATTCCAGTCGTTCCACCTACTCGCGAGCCTGACTGCGCTCGAGAACGTCATGCTGCCACTGGAGCTCGCCAATCATGCCAACCTCGTGGCCGCGGCCCGCGAAAATCTAGCAGCGGTCGGTCTCGCCGAACGCGAAGGCCATTATCCGCACCAGCTCTCAGGCGGCGAGCAACAGCGCGTTGCGCTCGCGCGCGCGTTCGCGCCGCGGCCAGCAATCCTGTTCGCGGACGAGCCGACGGGCAACCTGGATGCCGCGACGGGCGAGCGCATCATCGATCTGCTGTTCGGCCTGAACACGACCACCTTGGTGTTGGTCACTCACGATCCCGCGCTCGCGGGGCGATGCTCGCGGGTGATTGAGATTGCGGCCGGCCGCATTAGCAGGAACGCCGCGTGACCGAGTTGCGATTCGCGCTACGCGCTTTAGCGCGCGAATTCCGCTCCGGTGAGCTTGCGATCCTGGGCTTGGCGCTCGTGATCGCAGTCGCGGCCGTGAGTTCGGTCGGCTTGTTCACCGACCGTGTTGCGCGCGCGATGGAACGACAAGCGGGCGACATTCTCGCGGCGGACCTCGTCGTCGTCTCCCGCAACCAACCGTCCGACACGCTCTCAACTGAAGCAGCACAACGCGGCTTGCGTACCAGTACACGCTGGTCGCTCGCGAGCGTCATCGTCACGGACCGGGGCAGCGCACTCGCGAACGTGAATGCAGTTGCCGAGGGCTACCCGCTGCGCGGAACCGTCGCCGTGTCTGACGCGTTGTTCGGCGAACGGCGCGATGCGGCCTCCATTCCTGAGCCGGGCACCGCATGGCTCGACACGCGGCTGTTCGCGCAACTCGATATTGCGCCGGGCGACACGGTCCGCATCGGTGACGCCGAATTTGTCGCGTCGCAGGTGCTCGAATCCATTCCCGACGCGGGATTCGGTTTCACCAGCATGGCGCCGACAGCGCTCATGAATCGTGCAGACATCGACGCCACGGGGCTAATTCAGCCGGGTAGTCGCGTCCGCTACCGGACGCTTTTTGCGGGGGACTCTGATGCGGTCGCCGCATTCTCGGAGTGGGCTGGCGAACGCCTCGAGCGGGGTGAGGAACTCGTCGACGTGCGTGAAGCGCGCCCGGAACTCGGTGCCGCGCTCAGTCGCGCAGAGCGTTTCCTGGGTCTTGCAGCGATCGTCGCGGTGCTTCTGTCATCGATTTCGGTCGCGATGGCCGCACGCCGATACGCCGCGCGTCATCTTGACGCGATCGCCGTCATCAAATGTGTCGGCGGGACACAGGCGTTCGTCTTGCGTGCATACACACTGCAAGTTCTGTTGATTGGACTCGCCGGCAGCGCCGTCGGTGTTGCGATCGGCTGGCTGGCACAACTCGGGCTCGTCGAATTGATGGCGGGTTTGCTGGCGGTGGATGACCTGCCGACGGCACGGCTGTTATCGGCCGCGACCGGCGTCGCGACAGGGATGATTGTGCTCGCTGGGTTCGCGGTGCCGCCCCTGCTGCCGCTGCGACGCGTGTCGCCCGCGCGCGTACTACGACGGGATTTGGATCCAGCCCCCGTCTCTGGCTGGGTCGCGTACGGTGCCGCAATCGGGGCAATCATCGTGTTGCTGTACGCACAGACCCGCGACGCGGAACTGACCCTGTTGACCGGCGGTGGCGCCGCGCTGGCAGCACTCGTGTTCGCCGCCGCCGCGTGGATTCTGTTGCGTATTCTCGGCGGTTTGCGCGGGCGGGTCGGCGTTGCGTGGCGCTATGGACTTGCGAATATTGTCCGTCGGCGCCGTGAGAGCATCGCCCAGCTGGTCGCATTCGGACTCGGCTTGATGGTGTTGCTGTTGCTCGGCATCGTGCGCGCGGATTTGATGAGCGGCTGGCAGCAAACGCTCAGTGCAGACGCACCCAATCACTTCATGATCAACATCCAAACCGACGAGCGCAGCGTGGTTACCAGCGTGTTTGAACAGGCGGACCTAACGCCGCCGACGCTGTATCCGATGGTCCGCGCGCGTCTGACGCACATTGGGGGCACGCCGGTCGCAGACATCGATTTTCAGGGGCGCGGGCGCGGTTTCGCGGATCGCGAGCAAAACTTAAGTTGGGCAACGCTGCCACAGCAGGATAACCGTGTGGTCGCTGGCGAGTGGTGGGGCGAAGCCGAGTACGGGCAACCGCTGATTTCGCTGGAGACTGAGGCGGCGGAACGACTCCGGGTAGGCATCGGCGACGCGCTCGTATTTGACGTCGCGGGAGAAACGCTCGAAGTCACCGTCCACAATCTTCGCACGGTCGACTGGGATTCATTCAACCCGAATTTCTTCATGGTGCTGCCGCCGGGCGTGCTGGATGGCCTACCGGCCTCGTGGGTCGGTGCGGCGTCGGTGGGGCGCGAAGAGCGCGGCGTCTTTATGGACCTGCTTCGTGCGTTACCGACGGTCACGGTCATCGACATCGAAGCGATTCTCGATCAAGTGCGGGGCGTCGTCGCGCAAGCCTCGCGCGCGGTCGAGTTCGTGTTTCTGTTCACGCTCGCGGCGGGCATCGCGGTGATGTTGGCGGCCATCAACGCGAGCCGCGACGAACGCCGCCGCGAAACCGCGATGCTGCGCACGTTCGGCGCCGCGCGTGGCACCGTACTCAAAGGTCTGGCGGCGGAATTCGTCGTGCTTGGCGCGCTCGCGGGTCTGCTCGCCGCGCTTGCCGCGAGTGCGATCGGCGCTGTGCTCGCGGTCCAGGTGTTTGATTTTGCCTATGGCGGCAGCCCGTGGGTTTGGGCGGCAGGGCTGTTCGGGGGCGCCGCTGGCATCGGCACCATTGGTCTACTCGCGACGCGTCGAACCTTGGACGAGTCCCCGCTGACCGTACTCCGCCGGGTCTAACTAGGGAGTTTCCCGCCCGCCCGTCCGGTGTTCACCGGATGGGCGATGTGTGCCGAATCGCATAGCCTGATTTGGCCATGCCTGACTTCCCGAAGCCGGACCACAATCAGATTCTCGCGACGCTCACTGCGTTAGAGCGCGAGCGCCTCTATCCGCACATGGAACTCGCGACCATTTCGCTTGGGCAAGTGCTCCATGAACGCGGCAATCCGATAGAAGACGTCTATTTCCCGACGGATTCCATCGTGTCGCTGTTGTACGTCATGGACGATGGCGCCTCTGCCGAGATTTCCGTGGTCGGCCACGAGGGCGTCACCGGCGTGGGACTCTGTATGGGTGCCGATATCTCCGCGAGCCAAGCGGTGGTGCAGAGCGCCGGATATGCCTACCGACTGAAAGGCAGCGTGCTACGCGAAGAGTTTCGGCGCAATGGCAGCCTCCACGACCGGATATTGCGTTATTCGCAAGCGCTCCTCGCACAGATTGCGCAGACAGCGGTGTGCAACCGCCATCACACCGTCGATCAGCAACTTTGCCGGTGGGTCCTTTTGTCGTTAGACAGACTCCCGACCAACAAACTAATCATGACGCAACAACTCATCGCCAACATGTTGGGCGTGCGCCGCGAGGGCGTCACCGAGGCGGCGGGTAAGTTGCAAAAGCTCGGCGTGATCCGGTACAGCCGCGGACGCATCGCAGTCATTGACCGCCCGCAACTCGAAGAACTCGCGTGCGAATGCTACGCCGTCGTGAAACGAGAGTTCGACCGCCTGGTCGTCAATCCGAATATTCGACAATCCGCCTGAGGACGATCTGATGCCATCACATTCCCCGCACAACCACCTGCTGGATGCGCTGACGACCGACGAGAAGGACCGCCTGTTTCCGCATCTTGAATGGGTGCCGCTCGGCCTGAGCGAAGTCCTGTTCGAGACGAACAAGAAACAGCACTGCGTGTATTTTCCGACCAGCGCGATCATCTCACTGCTGTACGTCACGGAAGACGGCGCGTCCGCCGAAATTTCCATGGTGGGCAGCGAAGGAATGATCGGCATTGCCCAGTTGACCAGCGATGGCACGATGCCGAACCGCGCGGTCGTGCACAGCGCGGGCCACGCGTACCGAATCAAGGGGCATTTACTCAAGCGCGAATTCTCCCGCAAGGGACGGCTGCACGACATGTTGCTGCGCTACTCGCAGACCTTGTTTGCACAAACCGCGCAGACCGCGATGTGCAACCGCTTTCACACGGTGGACCAGCAGCTCTGCCGTTGGTTGCTGTTGTCGTTCGACCGTCTCGGTACCGACGAGATGGTGATGACACAAGAGCTGATCGCCAACATGCTCGGCGTACGGCGTGAGGGTGTCACTGAGGCTGCGGGACGACTGCAAAAGGCGAATGTAATCCGCTATCGACGCGGACACATCCAGATGCTCGACCGTTTGCGTCTGGAGAAAAATTGCTGCGAGTGCTACGAGGCGGTCAAGGTTCAGACAGCCCGGCTGCTCGACATGAGCCAGCTAGACATGACCCAGCAGTAGTAGGACGAGCAGAATCAGCAGCACCAAGCCGAGCCCGCCGCTCGGGCCGTATCCCCAGCTACGGCTGTAGCCCCAGGTCGGCAGCGCGCCGACCAAGGCCAAGATGACGACGACAAGCAATATCGTTGCGATACTCATAGCTCAATAGATACCGCTTGGCCTTTGCGTTTCCGTTCGATACCGTACGGACATCGATATCTCGATCAGGTGATAAACACGGTATGAAACCAATACTCGCCATCGCGCTCGCCGCGACACTCGTTCTAGCCGCCTCCTGCTCGACAAACCCGGTCACGGGCCAAAGCCAACTCGCGCTCGTTTCCGAGAGTCAGGAAATCGAAATGGGTCGTCAGACTGCCGCCGCAGCCGAGGCTCAAATGGGTCTGGTCGATGATCCAGCGCTGCAGGAGTATGTGCAGCGAATCGGGATGACCATGGCACGCGCGTCGGAACGGCCCGAGCTTCCGTGGCACTTCGGCGTCATCGACGATCCCACGCCGAATGCGTTCGCCGCGCCCGGTGGCTTCATCTATGTGACCCGCGGAATGCTCTCGCTAATGAACAACGAGGCAGAGCTCGCGACCGTGCTGGGCCATGAAATCGGGCACGTTACTGCGCGGCATTCAGTCGCTATGATCAGTCGCCAGCAGCTCGCACAAATTGGCCTCGGGCTCGGCTCAGTGCTAAGTCCTGAGATCGCGCAACTCGGCGAGCTTGCGAGTGCCGGTCTTTCTATGTTGTTCATGAGTTACGGTCGCGATGCTGAGCGACAAGCGGATGACCTCGGCTTCGGTTACGCGCTGAATCAGGGCTACGACGTGTCGCAAATGACTGATGTATTTGCATCGTTGCAGCGCATCGGCGAAGCGTCAGGTCGCAGCCCGGTACCTGCGTGGATGTCCACGCACCCGTATCCCGAAGAGCGCATCGTACGCATTCAGAATCGGCTCTCAGAAGCGACTCTGCCGCTCGGGGCTCGCGCCGGCGAAGACGAGTATATGGCGCGCATCGACGGATTGCCCTACGGCGAGAATCCACGCAACGGGTATTTCGACGACACTCGGTTCCTGCATCCGGAGATGCGCTTCCAAGTCAACTTCCCGCAAGGCTGGATGACGCAAAACATGGCCCAAGCGGTCATGGCCGGCAGCCCTGACCAAGACGCAATTGTGCAGCTATCGCTCGCCGCTGGAAGCCCTCAGGAAGCCGCTGCCCAGTTTCTCGGACAGCAAGGCATCGCTGCCGGCCCTGTGAATGCGCGTTCAATCAACGGGCTCAATGCAGCGACTGCAGAATTCCAAGCGCAGACGGAACAGGGCGCGCTCGCGGGCGCCGTCAGCTTCATCGCGCTCGACCAATACACGTTCGGCATCATCGCCTATACCGGCGCCGATCGCCTGCCAAAATACGCATCCGTGTTTCAATCGGTCATCGATTCTTTTGGTCGGCTGACCGACCCTCAGGCGCTTGCCGTTCAGGCGCCGCGCATCTCAGTAATGCGCACGCCAAGCGCGATGACGTTACAGCAATTCAATGCGAGTTATCCGTCGACGATTCCGCTCGACGAACTCGCGCTGGTGAACCAGCTCGCCGACGGTGCAGCGATGATCCCCGCAGGCGGGCATGTGAAGCGAGTGGTCAACTAAGTGGGGAACCGCACCATCTTTTTGCCAAAATATCGTTAATGTTGGACTCCTCCCCCAAACAGCTATCGGAGTTCAACTATGCGTACGACCCCCTCTGCACCGAACGGCGAACAACTTGACAGAAAGGTCGATCGCGCAGCCGACCAGGCGCACGACAAGATTGACCAGGCGTCGAATGCCGCACGGCCCGCCGTCGACAAACTCGCCGGAAAAGCCCACAACATGGTCGACAAGCTCGAGGCAAAAGGCGAGAAGTGGATCGAAGCCGAAGAGGAAATGATGGGCGAGATCCAAGCCTACGTCCGCCAGCATCCGCTGCAGTCGGTCGGCATCGCCGTCGCCGGCGGCTTCCTTCTGAGCCGAATCCTCAGCTCACGATGACCCCTGCACAGCCCGGGCTTCTGGACGAAGCCCGGTCGCTTTTTACAGAGGTCCGCGGCCTCGCGCAGGACCGGCTGAAACTCGCCGCGCTTGAAACGCGGCTCGCTGGTCAGAGCGTCGTACGGATGCTCATTGCTGGCGTCGTCGCTGCGGTGATGGTGATAAGCGCGTGGATTGCCTTGGTAGGAATGGGCGTCGTCGCGCTGGTCGTCTACGCTGGCTTGAGCACAGTCGCAGCACTGGCAATTGCGGCCATCGCGAATATCGCTGCTGCTGCCACGCTCTATTTCGCGATTCGCAAGATGTCACGGAACCTCGCATTCCCGAGAACCATTGGAGGATTGCACTGATGGGTCTGAAACAGGAAGTCGAGGAGGCCGAACGGCAGGTCGAGATCCGAAGCGCACAGCTCCAAGAGCATCTGTACGAGCTTCGGCACACATGGCGCTCCCGCATCAACCCCAAGGCTTTATTGCTCGTTGGCGCGGCAGTCGGCGTCATCCTCGAGCAGGTCGTTCGGTATCGAAGCCACAAACCCGTCGTGTACGAAGTGAACCCGGACGACGATCGCCCGCCGCGGAAGCGGAGCAAGCATCGCGCTTCCAAGGCCGCGCATGCGCTGCACCTGTTGCCGATTGCGCAGCTTGCAGTCAGAAAGTGGCTCGCACACAAATCCGAGCGCGAGACGCTCGGTCAGAGTCCGCGCTCGATTAACTTCGCGGACCATTCCATGAACCGCAGCGGTAACGGCCTCTCACGCCACTGAGCAAGTGCAATACGGTCCGAGTGCGATAGGTCGTCTTCGAACATCGCCTCCATCTCACCCGCGAACTCGCGCCCCAGAATGACGGCGTTGAGTTCGTCGTTGTACAGGAAGCTGCGCCAGTCAATATTGCTTGAACCGACGGTCGACCAAACGCCATCAATGACCGCCGTTTTCGCATGCATCACGGATCCGCGTCGCTCGTAGACCGCGACGCCGGCTTCCAAGAGTTCCTCGTAGTACGAGCGACCGACGTGGAATATGGGCCAGATGTCGCTTTTCGCGGGCATGATGAGCTTGACGTCCACGCCCCGCTCCGCGGCCCCCTTCAATGCATCCAAAAACTGCGAGTCCGGCGCAAAGTACGCGATTGTCAGGTAGACGCTGTGTTCCGCAGACTGGATGGCAGCGAGCAACGTGAGATAGATGACACTCCGCTCGTCGTCCGGGGTGCTCCCGATCGCACGGACGATCTCGTCGCCGTGCGGCCGAAGGTCCGGAAAGTACGCGCGGCCCTCTAGCGGCGGGCCTTCCTGTTCGATCCACGTTTCATGAAACAAGCGCTGGAACTCGGCAACGACCGGGCCGCTGATTTGAAGGTGCGTGTCGCGCCAGCCAGCTGGCCGCGCGGACGGTTTCCGGGTTCGGCTCACAAAGCTACCGCTCGAGTAAACCTCACTGATATTGATCCCACCGACGAACGCCGTGGCGCCGTCAACGACGAGCAACTTTCGATGGCCACGGTGGTTGAATTTCCAGGAACGTGATTTCGGCGACAGTGGATTGATGGGGTTGAACTCGACGAGCCGAATGCCGCCGTCGCGCAGTCGGTCGAAAAACTCCGTGGGGGTCACGATCGTCGCGAAACTGTCGTAGATCAGGTTGACCTGGACACCCTCTGCTTGCCGCTCGAGCAGCAGGTTCGCAAACTCAGTGCCAACCTCGTCATCCTCAAAGATGTATGTTTGGAGATTGATGTGGTCGGTTGCGGACCGAATCGCCTCCATCATCGCCGCGTAGGTCGCGGGCCCGTCCTGCAGAAGGCGAAGTCGATTGCCACCGACCAATGGGCTGTCGGCGTTGATGGCCTGCTCGACCAGCATATGCCGGCCGAGGATCCCGCCGCCTTCTTCGGACTCGGTAATTATTTTCGGTGCGACGTGTGCCACGCGGAATTCCTTTTCAGCGTTAGGTAGCGCGGCGCAACCGTTGGTTGTCAGTAGCAACGCGACGAGGAATGCGCCCGCAACACCGCAGAGCCAGTAAACCAGGGAGAGCCACCAGCGGTGACTCTCCCTGGGCTGGTTCGTTACTTCAGCTGATGATGAGGCCGCTTGCGTCCACGTTGCGGACACCGCGGATGTTTTCCGCGAGATCAATCGCGAGTTCCTTCTCGTCATCGTTATTGACTTCGCCGGATAGCTTGACGGTGCCGTCGTCTACTTCCACGTCGATGTCGCTCGCACTCACCCAGCGCGAACTCATCAGGCTCGCCCGGACCTTGGTGTTGATCCAGGTATCGGAGACGGCGGTTGAAAGGCTGTCTTCATGATCCGGATCGGTCGCCTGAGCGGCTTGGTTGTTCATCGGCTCACCGGCCGAAACGGTACCGCTCGCACCTGCCTGCGCGAGTGAGGTCGCGCCGGCATCCTCGTGGAAGTCAGGATCGACTTCGAGCTCGTTCACGACTGACCGAACACCGTCAGTGTTTGACGCGAGCTCTTCGGCGGCTTGCTTAGCTTCCTCTGTCGTCGCGATGCCGGACAGCGTGACAACGCCAGCCTCGGTCGTAACATTGGTGTTAAGCGCCTCTGCATCGCGGCTCCAGAGCAGCTTGCCCTTGACCGAAGCGGTAAGGACCGCATCGTCGACGCGATCACCGAAGCTGCGCTCGCCATCGTCGCGAACCTCAGCCGTGTATTCCTCGTCGACTTCAATCTGATTATCGACATCGTCGATTCCGTCTGCGTTCATGGCAAGGGACTCAGCGAGGTCTTTATGCACTTCATCGCTGACGGTGCCAGACAGCGTCGCGGTGTTCTCCTCAACTTTGACCTCGATGTCGCTGGATCGGAGCTGTCGATTCAACGCGAACGTGGTCGAAATTTGGCTTTCCTTACGCGCGGCGCTGATCTTGCTGTCTGATTCCACCGACACCCGCGCCTGGTCGTCCTTGTCATGTTTCTTGTCGTCGCCCGCGTAGGCCGTGCCTGCAAGCGTCGTTGCCAGCAGCAGGCATGACGCCGCGGCTGCGCTGCGTGTGTAGATAGTCATGGTGTACCTCCATATGGTTGAAAATAATCCTTGCCCGGGACCCGCCGTAACGGCGGCCGGGCAAGGAGGGTTTCAGGACGTTCGACCGGCGGGCGTACGCCCTCTCGGCTGATTGCACAACGCGCTTGGACGCGCGCCGCCAGTCTTTTCCAATTGCCCTTGATCACGTCCTTGATCATTTGGGTTTTGGGTCAGTGGTGGGTGGCGGTTCCGTAGTACGAGCGAACCTTGTTGGCCCACACTTCGTCACGCATGTTGGGCCAGTCATCCTTGTCGAAACCCGGCGCATCCTTTAGCCGGTCCTTTTCCACGTTGAGCAAGAAACGCTTATTACGCGTATCCAGAATTAACGCGCTCCACGGAACGGCAAATAGCTTGTCCGCCATGCCGAGAAACCCGCCAAACGACAGGACCGCGTAGGCGACGGAACCATCACTCATGTCGAGCATGATTTCCTTGATGTCGCCGAGACGTTCTTCCTTGTGGTTGAAGACGTCATTACCAATGAGAGTGTCGGCGCCCATCAACTCGGGGCCGGCACCTTCATCACGGCGCTTGTACATGCCGTGCGTATCGCGGTCCATATAGTTCACCGACGACTCTCGTCGCGGAACTCTTCCTTGGCGTCGCCGTAGCCCTTTCGAATGCTGCCGGCAGTCTTCTCAATCTTGCCTTCAGCTTCGAGGCTGCGGTCCCCAGTCACACGACCGGTAACCTCTTTGGTTTTGCCTTTCGCTTTCTGAAGCGTGCCCTTACCTTGTTGCTTGTTCATCTTGCCTCCGGATGTTCTAGCTTGAAATCATGATGGCTGCGTCCGGGCCTTTGGGTCGGTACGCAAGCTAACAGTGCTATTCCATCTCCTCGTCTTGACCCTTCGCCTGACGTCCCGCGAGGTTGTCTCCGCGATCACGCGATTGCTGGCCGCCCGCCTGCTGCTGCTGTTTGCCCGGCTGCGCCTGCTGACCCGGTTTACCCTGCTGCTGCTGATTCGGGTTCTGATTCGGGTTCTGCTTGCTGTTCTGGTCTTGTTCTTTCATTGTTGCGCCCTCCTAAAGGGTTTCGTTTTTTGGATGCGTACCAAGAGTGTTCTTGCGCATGAAAGCAGTCGGTTCGTCAGGTCACATTCGTGGCCTTGCGAACTGAACGGTGGCGCGCTTATTTGCGAAACTCGGAGGATTCACCCGCACTGATTAGAGGGCTTTGCACGAATATGGAAACGTCCGAACACAAATTGCCAGAACTCTCGTACGCGTACGACGCACTCGAACCGCACATTGACGCGAAGACAATGTCCATACACCACGGCAAGCATCACGCGTCGTACGTCGCGAAGTTAAATGACGCATTGGAGAAAGCGCCCGACCTCAAGTCGCAACCGCTCGAATGGCTGCTGACACATCTCGATGAAGTGCCCTCAGCAGTTCGGACTGCCGTTCGCAACAATGGGGGTGGTCACCTGAACCACACGATGTTCTGGAACTTGATGTCACCTGAGGGCGGCGGCGATCCCAGTGGCGCGCTTGCGACCGCAATCAAGCGCGACTTCGGTGGCGTAGACGACTTCCGAAGCGAGTTTGAATCGATGGGCGCAAAAGTGTTTGGATCGGGGTGGGTTTGGCTCGCATCAGACCGCGACGGTAAGCTCAGCATTGTGACGACCGCTGGTCACGACAACCCCATCATGGACGGGCTGACGCCGGTTTTGGTGAACGACGTCTGGGAGCACGCGTACTACTTGAAATATCAAAACCGCCGGCCTGAATACCTGTCCGGCTGGTGGGCAGTCGCTGACTGGCGCGCGGCGGACGCGCACTACGCGCCGGTGGCGGAGTAAAAAAAGGGCCAGGGCGTTTCCGCCCTGACCCTTCATCAGCGTTAACGCTTACGACTTGAAGCGACGGCGCAGGCCGATGCCAATACCGCCGAGCAGTGACAAAGCACCACCCACCGCGAGCCACGGCAACGGTCCGGCGGTTGCCGGAAGCTGTGCGAGGACCGGGTCGGCGTCATCCGGACGTGCGCGCTGCGAGCTGCTGCTGCCCGACTGCGCGTACATGCTCGAGCGAGCGCCGGCGTCGCCACCAGAACTCACTTCAGCCACCTGATTCATCGGTGCCCCGGGGAGGCTCGCGAAACCGTAATGGCCTTCCGGAACGTACAAGTTCACCCGCTGTCCACGCGTGAGTTCGTTGAACGGCGTACGGCGCTCGTTGATGTAGGCCACCTGACCGGGTGCCGGCTCGATGGTCACTTCGCCGAGGTTGCCGCTGTATCGGTTCCGGATCTGGAACCGCACTTCGCCGTCTTCTTCGACTTCTTCGAAACTCGCTGAGAAGCGCGCCCAAGTCTGGCCGTCTACGACAACCGCCTCCTGGCACGCATCAACGATGTTCGGATACGCCTTTTTAATCTCGTCGCTCCATTGGACCTCACTGCAGGTCGCCGGACGCGTGCGTTCCGGTGGCAGCTCCTCGACGGGCAACTGTTGCGCGGCAACTGCGCCCGCACAGGCCAATCCGACGAGCGTCGCCACGGTTTTTACTCCAGCTTTTCTCTTCATATCCCTCTCCTCTCAGTTGATGGCGACCGCGCGCACGATGTAACGCTGTGGCGCGCTGCCGACGAAATAAAACGGATAGCAGGTGACGAGCGTCAAAGCCGGTTCGTCTGTAGGGTGCAGCGAGGACACGTCTGTTGGCTCGACGACTGCTAAATCGGTAATCCGGTAGCGGCGCGTGCCGCCCTGGTGCTCCACTTCAATTTCATCGCCGAGCACGACGTCCTTGAGCGCGCGAAAGTACCCGTCACGGTGAGCGGCGATGCCCGCGTTCCCGTCGCTACCCGGCGCCGCTGTGCCTTCGATCGCGCCTGCGCCACGGTTCAGGTTGCGCTCGGTCGTATCCGCGAATACGGGGACTTCAATTCCGGCGCTAGGCACACGCAACACGGCGAGCGGCGTGCCGGAGTTTGCTTCTCGGTAGGCGGTAATCCGGGACTCCGACCAAGCGGATTGGTCGGGGGCGCCGGCCATCAGGTCGCGCCGCTCATCGAATGCCACGATCGCATCACGCCGTTCGGCTTCGCCATGCGTCCGGGCGCCCGCGTAAGTCGCAAGCAGGCCGATTCCGACGGCGATGAGGATGATTTCAAGCAGTTTGGTTCGCATCGGTCTGCTACTTTGACGGCACGGCGCGCCCCCTTCCGTGCGGTATCGCCCCTAAATGTCGTGCGTGTGGTCCCGTACATACGGCGCCGTCGGTTCGGAGGTAGCGTGAGTCCATGCAGAACCACCTATTAGCAGCGCTACCGACGAACGAGTTCGCGCGTCTTGAGCCTCACCTAACGCTGGTTCCGATGACGCAGGGCACGGTAATCGAGGATGCTGCCGACAACCTCTACTTCCCGGTCGATTGCGTCATCGCGCTCCTTTACGAGCTCAGCGACGGCGCAAGCGCCGAGATTTCGCTCGTGGGCAATGAAGGCGTCGCCGGCATCGGCTTGTCGCTCGGCGGCATCTCGACGCTGAATCGCGCCGTGGTCCAAACTGCAGGGCAGGCTTATAAAGTCCGCGCAACGCTTCTGCATGAAGAGTTCAACCGCGATGACAAATTGCAGCAGTTGTTGTTTGGCTATACCCGCGCGCTGTTTGCCCAAATGGCTCAGACCGCTGCCTGCAATCTCAGCCACCCTGTGCACCAGCGCCTGTGCCGTTGGGTGCTGTTGACGCTCGATCGCGTGGCATCGGATCGATTGGTGATGGAACGCGAACTCGTCGCATCCATCCTCGGCGTGCCGACGCATGAGGTCGACGATGCGGTCGCTAAGCTCGCACGTCTCGGCGCGGTCAGCGGTTCGCGCGCGCAAATTACCGTTCTGAATCGTCCGCAACTCGAGCGGCTTTGCTGCGAGTGCTACGCGCTCGTCAAGCAAGAGTCGGAGCGCCTGTTGCGCCCGGTTGCCCACCACAAACTACGATCGATTATTTGACTGTGAACAGACCAACCGATAATCCTGATTTCAGGCATTCAGCGGCGACGCCGCCGCCACGGTTTGGCGGCGAGACATCGTCTGCGACGCTCGTGAACGAACGCCTCGCGTCGTTGCCGCGCCACGACCGTGATGCAATGCTCGAACAATCAACGACCGTCGAACTGAAGCTCGGAGAGATCCTCGCCGAGCCCGGCCAACCGGCAACGCATGCTTATTTCCCGGTTGGCGCCATCATTTCGCTACTCGCCTCGGTGGATAAGAAGACGACGCTTGAGGTGGCGCTGGTTGGCTTCGATGGAATGCTCGGACTATCGCTCGCGTTGGGCGCCGAGGGTGCCCCGTTACGCGCGCGCGTCCGTGCGGCCGGCACTGCGCTAAGGGTCGAGGCTGCAACTTTCAAGCGGCTGCTCGAGAACAGCCCGGAGATGCGCGCTGACCTGGATCGGTACGCCTGTAACCAGCTGACTTCGGTCGCTCAGACCGCAGTCTGCACGCGCTTTCATCTCGTCGAAGAGCGGCTCGCGCGCTGGTTGCTCATGATCCACGATCGTGCGGGCAGCGACCATCTCGAACTCACGCATGGCCTGCTCGCAGAGATGCTCGGCGTCCGGCGTAGCGGGATCACGACCGCGGCCGGTGTCCTACGGCAACGGGGCTTCATCAAGTACACGCGTGGCGACATCACCATCGTTAACCGGGAAGGGCTTGAAGCCGCGAGTTGCGCCTGCTACCGCATTGTTCGATAGCGCACGGACCGTCCCGCGTCGGCTGCCGTACCTTCAAATCTCCACAAACTTGAAGGGACGGGCCTCATGTTAGAAACCATTGTCATCATCCTATTGATTCTCTGGGTGCTCGGGCTCGTCTCGTCATACACGATGGGCGGACTCATCCACATCCTGTTGGTGATCGCCATCGTGATCTTTTTGCTGCGGGTGATCCGCGGACGGAGGGTTTAGAAATGGATGGACTACGGATACTCGCAATCGCGCTGCTGATCGGAGGCACGCTCGCGCTTGTTTATGGCGGGTTCACCTACACTAAGGACCGGGACACCGCAGACCTCGGGCCCATCGAAATCGCCGTCGAAGACAAGGAACGCGTGAACGTTCCCGTGTGGGCCGGTGTCGCGGCTATCGTCGCAGGCGGGCTAATCCTCGTGGGGGCCGGCCGCAAGCGGTGATGCTAGAATCAGGCGGATGAAATCGCTCCCCCGCCTGCTGTTGACTGGCCTGCTGACTCTGCTGCCGGTCGTCATCACCATCGCGATTCTCGTCTGGCTCGCCTCGTCGCTCGAGGCGATGCTCGGCGGGCTGCTCGCCTGGCTCCTGCCAGACGGCGCCTACCGCTCAGGGATGGGGCTGGTCGCAAGTCTCTTTTTGATCCTCGCGCTCGGCGCGATCATGACGACCTGGCTCGCACAGCAGCTGTTCGTCATCTTCGAGCGCGCGATGTTGCGTCTTCCCGTCATCAACAGCCTGTACGGTGCGGTGAAGGACGTAACCGCGCTGTTCTCTCCAGAGAACAAGCGGCAGTTCAACTCAGTCGTGTCGTTCACACTACCCGGCACCTCCGCAAAACTAGTCGGCTTCGTAACGCGCGAAGACTGCTCCGATTTGCCCTCGGGCCTCAATGGGACTGACATGGTCGCAGTGTATTTACCCATGAGTTACCAAGTCGGCGGATACATGCTGTTCCTCCCGCGAGACCAGTTGGAATCCGTGGATATGCCCGCCTCCGACGCATTGCGTTTCGTGTTGACCGCCGGCGTCACGCGCTCAGCGCAGCCAAACGCCACGAACGACGGGTAACGCACAGACTCTTCAGCCCGTGTTTTTCTATCTTGGTCCTTGTTGCATAACCTAAAACGAGGGCTTTCGTGATGAAGAAATTAAGGACTATTCCAGTCGCCGCGTCGTGTGCGCTGGCGGTCACACTCGCCGCGGGCTGCGCGAATCTGCCCGGGACGAACGAAGAACAAGGCGCTGTCATGGGCGGCGCAGCCGGCGCCGTTGCAGGCGCGGCCGTTGCCGGTAGCGGCCACCGCACGTTGGGCGCACTGCTCGGCGGCATCATCGGCGCGGGCAGCGGCTACATGATCGGCGCACGCCGTGATCGCATCGCAGGCACCCCTGAGGATCAGCAGGCGGCCCAGGCGGCCATCAGCCGCGCGCAGTCGGACCCGGCGACCGTCTCGGATGTGCAAACCTCCACCACGGCCGACCTCAATCGGGACGGTTTCGTAACAGCCGACGAGGTCATCGCGTTATCCGATGCGGGTCTGCGAGACGACGAAATCGTCACGCGCCTGCGAGCGACCGGCCAGGTGTTTGAACTCACCCCGACCGAGCGCCAGTACCTCCTGAACAACGGCGTACCGATGGAGGTCGTCGAGGAAATGAACACCATCAACGTCGCCTGACGCGGATGGGCTGAACGGGGCGGCCTTGACCGGCGCCCCGTTCAGCCAAGCTTCAGCTTTGCCGCGGTACGGTGGGAGCCATGAACGCACTCACTCGGACACTCTGCACCGTCACGCTCGTCGCCATTGGCCTGCTGACACAGCCGGTCGCGCAGGCGAATGAACCCGTGTACACCCAAGCCGAGCTCGACCAGATGCTCGCGCCTGTCGCGCTGTATCCCGATACTGTCCTAACCCACGTGTTGATTGCGGCGACCTATCCGGTCCAGGTCGTCCGCGCCGCGCGGTGGTCCGCAGAGAACGCGGGGCTTGAGGGCGAGGCGGCGTTGGCTGCGGTCGATGACCGCGACTGGGATGACAGCGTCAAAGCGCTTGTCGCCTTCCCAGAGCTGCTCGCTCGTATGAACGATGACCTCGAGTGGACCCAACGCGTCGGTGATGCATTCCTCGCCCAAGAAGGGGCGGTGCTGGACACCGTGCAAGCGCTGCGAACGCGCGCATACAACGCCGGCAACCTGCAATCGTCGGAGAAAGTCCGCGTCGTCCGCGAGACGGAAACCATCGTGATCGAGCCCACCGTTGAGCGCATCGTCTATGTGCCCGTCTACGACACCCGCGTGGTGTACGGTCCCTGGTGGTGGTCAGCGCATCCGCCCGTCCACTGGTCATGGCCGAGCCGGCATTACAGCTCGGTCGGGTTCTACTGGGGACATGGCGTGCACGTGCGACCCACGTTCTACTACAGCTCGTTCCATTGGACCAACCGTCACATCATTCGTGGCGGCGGTCACCGGTGGCACCACCAGCCTCGCTACTACCGGCCACGCGGACACGTGAATCGACATGTCACTCGATACGCTGAGGATCGTCCGCGCGTTCAGGCGAACAAACCGCCAATCCGTCGCGGTATCCGCCCGCCGATTTCAACGCCGCGCAGCGCGACGAGCAGCCGTCCACTTGTTCAAGAACGACGCGCAACGTCGAGCCGGCCCGTCGTGCAGCCACGACGTACGACGAGCAGTCGATCGGCCATCTCGAGTCCGACGCGTTCGGTCAGTCAGCCTACGACTCGCTCGGCGCCGCGCATGGCCGCTCCGCGTGCTGCGGCACCCCGCGCCGCCACGACGGCGCCCCGTGCATCGTTCAGTAGCCCCGCTGCGGCGCGCGCGGTCCCGAGGTCGAAGCCGACGACGACCCGCGCGCCGACGGCGAGCGCACCGGCGCCGTCACGCCGAAGCGCCCCGGCCTCCGCCCCGCGCCAACAAACCAGTCGTCCGGCGCGGCAGAAGGAGCGCTGACACCGTCGTTTCTGTCCAGTTGTTGCAGTAAGCGCCGGACCGCAGGCGGACCTGAAAGGTGGTACCGCGCTGCGGTCTCGGCGAGCCCCACACGCACGGTGTACGCGGACGATGGCAATGCACGGAACATGTCTTCGTCCGTCCAGTCGTCACCGACGCACAACACGAAATCGTGGCGTTGACCTTCCAACCAATCAAGTGCGGCGCTCCCTTTGTTGACGCCGGCCGCACGCACCTCGATGACCTTGTTCCCTTCTATGACCTGCACGTCGATATTTCGTGTGAACCCGGTCAGGTCGTCGAGCAACTCCCGCGTGCGCATTGCCGCCTGTTCCGGATCTGCGCGACGGTAATGCCACGCGAGCGAGAACTCTTTTCTCTCTAGCAACGCGCCCGGTAGCCGATCGACGTAGCGCTCAAGAATCGCGTGGATGCGTTCCTGCCAGTCGGTTTCTATCGGGCGGCGAAGTCGCCATGCGCCGCCCATGGGTCGCATCCACGCGCCGTGCTCGGCAATCAACGAAACCGGAAGACTGCCGAACCATCGTTCCAGATCCGCGCGGGGTCGACCGCTGATAATCACCGCATCGTTGCTCGAGCGATGCCCGATGGCGTCGAGGAGTTCTAGAAGCTCATCATCTGGCGCTGCATTCGCCGGTTTGTCGGAGAACGGTACGAGTGTACCGTCATAATCGAGGAGCAACGCGCGGCGGCGCGCGCCGTCAAACGCCTGTACCAGCTCCGCGCGGGTCTCACCGGTCAATCGCGTCGCACGGCGCTCGGCGTCCCCTTTTTCCGAATCCGCCATCGCATCGGTGAAGTCAGCTGCCCACCGGTTCACGTCGTAGCGTTGCAAGCGATCCTGCATAAGCGCATTGCGGCGAATCTGCTCGTCAGCCGGCATCTCCAAGGCGCATGCGATTGCGTCGGAAAATTCGTCGCCGTGATACGGGTTGACCGTGAGCGCTTCGGGCATTTCCTTCGCGGCGCCCGCCATCTCGCTGAGGACAAGCACACCAGCTTGATCCACGCGTGACGCGACGAACTCTTTTGCGACGAGATTCATGCCGTCG
>CAYODZ010000121.1:0-14140 GCA_964402835.1 uncultured Gammaproteobacteria bacterium
CGGTTCGCCACCGAGTGGAAGGTGCCGCTCCAGGGCAGGCGCACCGACCGGTGCGCCTCGGCCACGATGCGCGCGGCGCGCCGCGTCATCTCCAGCGCCGCGCGCCGGGTGAAGGTGAGAAGCAGGATCCGCTCGGGCTGCGCGCCCTCCAGCACGAGGTGCGCAACCCGATGGGCGAGGGTGCTGGTCTTGCCGGTGCCGGCGCCGGCGATGATGAGCAACGGGCCCGGGGGCGCTTGCGCGGCCGCGCGCTGTTGCGCGTTCAGTTTCGCGAATGCTTCGGCCGCGCCCATGGGACGGGATTATGGGCAAAGCGTGTACGGATATCCAGTACTTAGATCGTCCCGGCTACAGATCAAGCTCCAGGACCTCGCTCTTCGCGCGCGCGCAGCAGACCATGACGAAGTCCCGGCGTTCGTCTTCGTCGAGGATGAGGTCCTGATGGTCGGGGACCCCACCCGTGTACCGCGTCCGACACGCACCGCACAGGCCTGACTCGCAAGAAGTTTCGACCTCGACACCATGGGATCTGAGCACTTGCGCAATGGACGCCCCCGGAGGCACCGCTAGCTCCACGCCACGGGAACGCAGCCGAATCCGAAACTCCACCGGCCGCTCGGCGTTCTGCGGCATCCCCTCCCGACCGAAATGCTCGCAATGCACGGTGCCTTTCGGCCAATGGGCGGAAGCGCGCGCGACGGCTTGCATCATCCCGGAAGGGCCGCAGTAGTACAGGTGCGTACCGCACTGATGAACGCTTAGCATCGCTTGAAGATCAAACTGCCTTTCCGGCATCCCATCATCATGGCGGAGTGTGGCAACGCCTGCCGCCTCCAGCGCCGTTATTCGGTCCCGGAACGGCGTGCGCGCTGTGTTTCGCGTGCTGAAGTACAGATGAAAAGGCTGGCCCGAGCTCCGCAGTTGGTCTGCCATTGCCACGATCGGCGTAATGCCGATTCCGCCCGCAATCAGTAATGACCTCCGCGCGCCCTCAACCAGTTGGAATTTGTTGCGGGGCCCGGATATGCGCACTTGCGTGCCACGTTTCCATTCGTTGAAGATCTCGAGCGAACCACCTCGGCCCTGCGGCTCCCTTTGCACCGCGATCCCATAGGCGCGGGGTTCCGCAAGATTGCCGCACAATGAGTATTGGCGAACGCGACCGCTACGGAGGTGCACGTCGATGTGCGCGCCGGCAGCGTACCCGGGCAATGAGTCCGGGCCGCAAGGACGCAATATAAAGAGACGGATATCCTGCGCCGCCTCCTCAATGGCATCTACTCGAACGTCGAGCAACGACTTCAGGCGGAATTCTCCAGCGCCTTTATTCCGCGGGCAATAAACTCGACGCGTTCCTTGCCGGCGTACGCATCGCCAGCCACAATGATCTCGAAAACCCGGCGGCCCAAGTCGCGAATCAGCAATCGATCGTCGTCTTCCGCGCGCCGCGGAATGTTCAGCACCGAGTCCTGGCTGTAGGTCGGCAATGGGCTATGCTGCCGCGCGAACTCGCTGGCCGCAGCCGGGTGGCCACCGACGTTCGTCCCCCTTACCGCGCTCCTCAAGAGCTTGCGCCATAGGAACACGCCTGCGTCCGTGGTCCCGGGATGCTCGAGCGCGTGTACTGCGATCAGACCCTGGCTGGTCAGCACTTCCCAGTCGCCGGGATTTCGCTGTCCCTCCTCATAGCTGCGGTTTCCGACTTGGCCATCCAGAAAATCTATCGACTCCTTGCCGCACTTCTCAGGCGCACCCACATGTTCCGGGTCGACGAGATCGTTGAAGTAGCGCCATCCGAAGAGCTGGGTGTTGGTGTCGTCCACCGGCACCGACCAGCGCGTCATGCTCAGGTGGTTGCAGAAGTATTTTTCCCGTTCCCCATTCTCGAAAAGATGGGCGTGCTGCGTGATGTTCGGCAACAAGAGATCATTGATGCGGATCCAGATGCGATCTCCGATGCGCCGCCCGGCGATGAATACCATTCCCTGGCCATCGCGCGTCTCGCGCCACTCGAGCGTCGGCATGAGCCCAAAGGCGGCGTTGAGCTGGGCGCCCTGACCTGGCTTCGCGTCCGGGTCGACCGACATGCCAACGTGCAGGAAAACGGCGTGTGCCTGGTCGGCGATGTTCTCGTGCACTTGCAGCCAGTTGCAGGGCAGGAAGTTCGAGAACGCCACGATGCGGTTGCCAGGAGGATTCAGGTGCGCCTCGTAGACAGGAAGGTGGGGTCTATCCTCCGGTGGGCCCATGTACGCGAATACCAGCCCGTGGCGTTCGACCGCGGGATACGCACCCTGACACACCGTATCCTTGATCCGGCTGCCGGCAGGCTCTCCCGGCGTCGCTAGGATCGTCCCGTCGACGTCAAAGTGCCACCCGTGGTAGCAACAGCGGATTCCCTTTTCGGCGATCAGTCCGTATTCCAGCGATGCACCGCGGTGCGCACACTTGCGCGCCAGCACGCCAACCCTGCCCGCGCCGTCCCTGAACACCACCAGGTCTTCGCCGAGGATTCGTATCGCCAGCGGCAAGTCGCGCAGATCCGCGGCGAGACATACCGGATGCCAGAACCTGCGCATGTACTCGCCCAGCGGCGATCCGCGCGCCACGCGCGTAATCTCGGAGTCCTCCGCTGCCTCGATCGGGATGTAGTAGCCACCGAACGGGACTCGCCGCGAACGCTCGCGGCGATTTGGTGCCGGCTGTGCATTCTGACTCACTTGGCCTCCAGTCTCATTAATCGATACCGTTAGTATCATTATAGACCACTAAGGCCAAATGTCTAGGCGTGCAACGACCGTAGCGGCAGGCGCCGCCGACAACGATTCGGGACCGGCTAGCGATCCGACTCGGAAAAGATTCTGGAGAGCGTCGCCGCAGCTTGCTGGAGCGACGGGACGTGCTTCAAGGCACCCTCCGGCGACATGCGTGCCGCAGGCGCGTTGACGGAGACCGTGGCGAATATTCGGCCGCCAGGCCCCATGACTGGGACCGCCACGCCGACCAGCCCGCTAAGGTACTCTTCGCTGTCGGTGCCCACGCGCGCTTTGCGAATCCCCACGAGGACCGATTCGAGTCGCTCCGGGTCGACAATGGTGTTCGGCGTGTAGCGCGTCAAGGGCGCCCTAGCAATCAGCCGCTCCCGCATCTTGCGGGGCATCAACGCGAGAAACAGCTTGCCGCTGGCAGTGCAGTGCGCGGGGACACGCGATCCAATGGTGACTTGCAGCCGCAGCGCCCAAGTCGACTCTATACGGTCTAGTACCACCACCTCATTTCCGTAGAGCATGGAAAACGAGCAGGTTTCGCCGATGCTGTGATGCAACGCCTGCAGCACTGCGTGCCATGGGCCGCGGTACGCAGAGTTCAGGATGGCGTTAAAGGCGAGTGCGATGACGCGTGGCCCAGGCACCACGCGCTTCAGTTCCGGCTCGCGCTCCAGGATTCCCTCGCGCTCTAGCATCGCGACAATTCGATGAACCGTTGGCTTGGGCAGACCAAGACGGTGCACGAGGTCCGATACGGGCTGCGGCGTCTCCGAACCGGCCACGGCCTCGATGATGCCGATCGCCCTCAGTATCGCGGAGCCGGAGTCCTCCTTGCGCTTGCTTTTTCTTGGCATTGACGCGCCCGCCGGGGTGACCGGGCGGATTCTACTACCCTCCTATTTCCGGAGCACCACGCTCTTCAGCTGGGTGTAGTAGCGGAGTGCCTCGAGCCCCTTTTCGCGCCCGGTCCCGCTCGATTTGTAGCCACCCAATGGAGCCTCGACTCCGATCGGTTGATATGCGTTCACCTGCACTTGCCCGGCCTGGAGCCGCGACACCATTCGCAGAGCACGCCCAATGTCCCGGGTGAATACGTACGCCGCCAGACCGTAGTCGGTGTCGTTGGCGATCATGGTCGCCTCAGCCTCGTCTGCAAATGGAATCAGGCAGGCCACCGGTCCGAAAATCTCCTCCCGCGCGACCCGCATGCCGTTGTCGGCGTCGATGAACACCGTAGGCTCGATGAAGTACCCGCCGCGGCACGCTGCGGAATCCGGCCGTCCGCCGCCGTAGAGGACGCGCGCACCTTCACGGATTCCGATGTCAATATAGCTCTGAACACGCTGCAGCTGCTCCGTCGAGATCACCGGCCCTATGGACGGATCCTGCAAGCCTGGGCCGATGGTGACGCTCGCCAAACGGATTGCCAGCGCTTGCGAGAATTGCTTCATGATCTCGCGCTGCACCAGAAGCCGCGTCCCTGCTACGCAGATTTGTCCGGTGTTCGCGACGAACGCCCTGACGGCTTCGTTGACGGCCACGGACAGATCTGCATCCGCGAAAACGATGAACGGAGATTTTCCGCCCAGTTCGACCGTTGCGGGCACGACGTTCTCCGCTGCCGCTCGGAGTATCGCCTTGCCCGTTTCCACCGATCCCGTGAACGAGATCTTGGCAACGTTCGGATGCGCCGCGAGCGCGGCGCCTGCCTCCCGCCCGAAGCCCGTCACCACATTGAACGCCCCGGCCGGCAATCCAGCCTTCGCGCAGAGACCTGCAAGCTCGAGCGCGGTGAGGCACGTCTGCTCCGCAGGTTTCATGACCACCGAATTGCCCGCCGCCAACGCAGGCGCCGCGCCGCGCGCAGCGACCTGCATGGGCGCATTCCATGGCACGATGTGGGCGGTGACTCCGTACGGCTCGCGCAGCGAGTAGACGAGATGATCGTTGGTCGCAGGGATGACGTCGCCCAGGATCTTGTCCGCCGCGCCTGCGTAGTACTCAAAATAGCGCGCGCTTGTCTCGACTTCAGCTGTAGCCACGGAAAGCGGCTTGCCGGAATCGATGGTCTCCAGCAGCGCCAGCCGCTCGCTGGCACCGCGAATCTCCTGCGAGATGCGCAGCAGCGTCCGCGAGCGCTCGGGCGGACTCATCGCGATCCACCGCGCCTGCCCTAGAATCGCGCTCTCCACGGAGCTCGTGACGTCTGAATCGTCGCCGCGGGCGAACATCGCAAACTCGGTTCCCGACGAAGGATCCGTCGCGGGGAAATACTGGCCTCGATTGGGCTTCGTCGGGGCGCCGTCGATGAAGTGCTCGTACTGCTCCTGCAGACCTTCAATTGGCATTCGTAACTCCTGTGGTCTCGGTATCCAGCCGCATCACGGGCGGACGCCGGACTTGAGCTTCTCGCCGAGGTGTGCGCGCAGCCGTCCCTGAGATGCGTCGATGAACCGGCACAACAGGGGACGCGTCTCGCGCGGATCAATGATGTCCTCGACGCCGAAAGCTTCGGCGGTGCGAAACGGGGAGGCGAGCGAGCGCAGCTCCGCTTCAATTTCTTTCGTACGCGTGGCTGGGTCCGCCGCTTGCTCAATCTCGCGCCGATAGGCTGCCGCGGTCCCGCCTTCTATTGGCAGCGAACCCCACTCGGCGGAAGGCCATGCGATCTTCAGATTCAGCCCGTTTTTGCTGGTCGTCGCCATGCCTGCCATGCCGTAGCACTTGCGGACAACGACGGTAATGACGGGAACTGTCGCTTGCGCGACGGCATACACGCAGCGCATGCCGTCGCGCAGCGTTCCCGCGGACTCGGCCTGCAAGCCGACCATGAAGCCGGGCACGTCGACCAGAAAGACCAGTGGTATGTGAAAGCAATCGCACAACTCGATGAAGTGCAGCTGCTTGCGCGCCGCCTTCCCATCCACCGCCCCGCCGTTGACCAGCGGGTTGTTGGCGACGATGCCGACGGGCCTGCCGCCGAGTCGCGCGAGCGCTGTAATGACGGCGCGCCCGAATGTCGGCTGGATCTCGAAGACTGACTCGCGGTCGACGATCAGGCCCACAAGGCTGCGCATGTCGTATGGCGTGCGGCGCTCCCGCGGAACAATGCGTGCGAGCTGCTCCTCACGGCGGTCGACAGGATCGTCGGTCGGCGTCAACGGCGGCAGCTCCCAGACGTTGGCAGGCATGTAACTC
Source organism: uncultured Gammaproteobacteria bacterium (assembly GCA_964402835.1). Taxonomy (GTDB): domain Bacteria; phylum Pseudomonadota; class Gammaproteobacteria; order Natronospirales; family JAIVGZ01; genus JAIVGZ01. The sequence goes on from CAYODZ010000121.1 coordinate 5,967, forward strand.
AGGAAGCGGCGCACCAGCTCGAAGCATTCGCGCTCATTGGCCGCCACGTTATCGATGGTGCCCGCGGTGTCCACGGCGATCGCGGATCCGCCCAGCTCCTCCTTGGTAATCGCCTGGCCCAAGGATCGCAGCACAACCGGGGGCCCCGCGGCGAAGACCTGGCTCGTGTTCCTTACCATGACCGACCAATGCGACAGAATTGCGCGGCCCGCTGGGCCTCCCGCCGCAGTCCCCAGCACAGCGCTGACGACCGGCACGTGTGACAGCAGGCTTGCTGAACGCTCGAATCCGTCGACTCCGGGGAACACCGAATGGCCGCGGCGCCGTACCGTGGTTACACTTCCGCCAGCGCCGTCGATCAGATTCACCAGCGGAATGCGGTACTGGTAGGCAAGGTCCTCGACGAATCCGCCCTGCCCCCCCTTGCGTCGATCGCCGCCCCAGCTGGAGCCACCCCGCACGGTGAAGTCTTCGCCACCCACGGCAATGTGGCGATCATCGATCTTCGCCAATCCCATGACGTAAGGCGCCGGGACTACTTTGCTTGCCTTCCCATCTTCATAGGTCGCGCTTCCCGCCAAGGCGCCGATTTCCAGGAACGAGCCGGCGTCCACCAGGCCGTCGATGCGCTCGCGTATGGTAAGAGCGCCCTTGGAGTGATGCCGCGCCACTGCGTCGCTGCCCCCCAGTTCGCGGGCCCATTGGCGCCTGCGGCCTATCTCGTCGATCTCGTCACTCCAGCTCATCTACGCGTCACTACGGCCAAAACTTGGCCTTCCGACACCGCCTCGGCTGGCGCGACACAGATTTCTGCAATGACGCCTTCACACTCGGCGATCACGGGAATCTCCATCTTCATCGACTCGACGACCAGCACGACGTCGTCGACGATGACTTCGACGCCGGGACCCTTGTTGATGGCGACGACCACGCCTGCGACTGGCGAACGGAGCTCAAGCCTCATGAATTGGCTCCAGCGCGCACCTCGTGACCCCCGATTACGCCGCGCACCTCCAAGTCCTCGAGCACGTCCTGGCTCAGCGCGAGTAGCGTACCAAGCACACGACGCGTATCCGCGCCACATTTCCTGCCGGCGTGGCGCACGGCGCCCGGCGTCAGCGAAAGCTTGGGAACGATCCCCGGTACTGCGACGGTGCCGAGATCTACATGCGGAGCTGCCACGAGCATGTCTCGCGCTCGATAGTGGGCGTCGGCGAATATGTCGTCCATCTTGTAGACGCGCGTCGCCGGCACGTCTGCATTGCCCAGCACTCGCTCGACGTCAGCGAGATCGTGGCGCATCGTCCACTCACCGATCGTGCGATCGAGCATCTCGTGGTTCGCCTCCCGGGCGAATGCATCGGAAAAGCGCGGATCCATCGCGAGGTTCGGCGACTCCATGGCTTGTGCGAGGCGCGCGAACACCGCGTCGGCCATCGCGGTGATATGCACGTGCTTTCCGTCGCGCGTGGCGTACAGATTGTTCGGGTTGCTGCCCGGCAGGCGTGAACCTTCCCGATTCGCAACAAAGCCGACCTTGTCATACGCGGGAACGTGCGGCTCCATGAAACTGAAAGCGCTCTCGTACAGCGAGCAATCGACGACTTGGCCGCGGCCGGTGTCGCGAGCGTGCAGCAACGCCATGGCGGCGCCCAGCGCGCCGTAGATGCCTGCGACATAGTCGGTTAGCGACACGGCGGCGCGCGCCGGCGGGCGATCCGGGTCGCCCGTCACGTGCCGCAGGCCGCTTACCGCCTCGCCGATGACGCCGTAACCCGGCCGCGAGCGGTAGGGGCCCGTCTGCCCGAAGCCGCTGATGCGGACCATGACGAGGTCCGGCCGTAGCGCCGACAGGTCCTCGTAACCAAGCCCCCATCGCTCGAGCGTGCCAGGACGAAAGTTCTCCACGACGACGTCGCATTCGAGTGCAAGCCGACGCGCGAGTTGGCGACCCTCGGCGGTTCGCAGATCAATGGCGACGAGCGACTTGTTGCGAAGGATGCTCGCCGCATAGAGCGAATGTCCCTGGAAGTGCTTGCCCATCGAGCGCACCGGGTCGCCTTCCGGCGGCTCCACCTTGATCACCTCTGCGCCGAAGTCCGCAAGCAGGCGGCCGCAGAACGGTCCCGCCACCGTGGACCCCAGTTCCAGGACACGCGCACTCGCCAGTGGCCCCTTGCGCACCGTCGATGGACGCTTGCCGACAGTCATCCAGACCTCCTTTTGAGTGCCACACTCAGCACATCGATTTATTAGTATACGATACGATCTGTCTCATTATTGACATTTTTAGACGCCCCTGTCAGTATTCCCCAGCGGTCGGCTCGCACGGGCGGGCAGTACGCGGCGGTACTAGCCGGCGGCAGAGACGACAATCAAACAAAGGAGGAGGCTCCAATGTGGCACCACGCACCGAAGCGTTTCCTGGCCGGCGCGATCGCGCTGCTCGCCAGTACCGGTATGGCGATCGCGCAGTCCGATAAGCCCGAGAAGCTGGTCTTGGCCCACGGGCTCGCGCCGCTCATCCCGATGAGTCAGATATTCGAGTTCATCATCGCGCCGCGGCTCGAGCGCTATTCGGGCGGGCGTTTCGCGGTCGACCTGAAGCCCAACAACAGTCTTTGCTCAGAGCACAAGTGCGTTGAGCAGGCCAAGCTGGGGCAAGTCGACATCGTGACGGCCTCCGGAAGCAACATGGGCAACTTCGGGCCGACGTTCGATTCGACAGAGTTGCCGTTTCTGTTCAAGGACGACGGCATCGCGCAGGCGTCACTGAATGGCTGGTTCGGCGATTACCTGAGGGCGCGCGCCGCGAAGGAACTGGATCTTCATGTTCTGGGTGTCGTGGTGTCGCTCGGGTACCGCAGCATGCAGAACTCGGTGCGCGAAGTGCGTCGTCCCCGAGATGTCAAAGGAATCAAGTTTCGTGTCAGCAAGAGCGCCGTCGAGCACACGCTCGTGAGGGAGTGGGGCGGCATACCCGTGCCCTACGACTGGGGCCAGATCTATGAAGGCCTGCAAAGCGGCGTGGTCCAGGGCATGTATATCCCGAACGGCTTCGTCGCCGCGCGCAAGCTCTATGAGGTCACGCCATTCGTCACGGAGACCGGCGGCATGCTCGTCACGCACGTCGTCATGATGACGCGGGCGCGCTACAACGGCCTGCCCGCCTGGGGCCGTGAGGCAATCGATCGCGTATCGAAGGATATTGCGAGCGAAAGCCTCGGGATCGACCGCATGGTGCGCGCCAAGCTCATGGCCGAGATCGAAAGCAAGGCCAAGGTGTCGTATCCGAACGCCAGTGAGCTTCGCGAATGGTATGCCGCCGCCCCCAAGGCCTGGCTGCGCATGAAGGGGCGCTATGATCCGGCCATCGCCCGGCGCCTGCTGGAGGAACAAGGTCAGACGGAGCTGCTCCGCATTCTCGAAACGGAGGGCGCCCTCTAGTCCCTGAGACCCGGCTTGGCCGAGCCAAGCCGGGTCTAGGACCGGAGAATCCCGCGGCCAACCTGCCGGCGTTGCACGCCGTCAGGTTCAGGCCTCGAATCCAACCAAGCGCGTACCGCCCTTGTGAATAGCCTGCTGTTGCTCGTCTTCCTGGTGGTGTTCGTGCTGCTCGGCGCGCCCATCGCGTTCGTGATGGTCGCGCTGCCTACCGTCTACATTCTCGTCACGGGCGCACTTCCCCTTGTGACGATCCCCTACCAGATGTTCGAGGCAATCGCGCACGTACCCCTCGTGGCCATTCCGTTCTTCCTGCTAACCGGGGAACTGATGAACCAGGCGAGGATCACGGAGCGACTGCTGGAACTCGCACGCGAGCTGGTAGGCAGGGTTCGCGGAGGCTTGGCGCAGGTCAGCGTCGTAGTCAGCATGTTCTTCGCCGGCATGAATGGTTCGGCAGTGGCGGACGCGGCAACTGTGGGCTCGCTGCTGATACCTGCGATGAAGAAGGATGGCTATTCCGCAGCCTTCGCGAGCGGCCTGATCGCAGTCTGCGGAACAATCGGCGGAATTATCCCGCCGAGCGTGATCATGGTACTGCTGGCGAGCGGCCTCAATCTGTCGGTCGGCGGGTTATTCGCGGCCGGCATCCTGCCTGGATTGCTGGTTGGCGCGCTCCTCATGTTGTACTGCTACGCCTTCGCCACTGTGAATGCGGTTGGTCGCTACGAGGCGCCGTTCTCTGTCCGGCGGCTCTGGCGTGCGTTTATGCGCGCCGGGCTTGCGACTTTGGTGCCGGTCGTACTCGTGGGCGGCATTCTGGGCGGTGTATTCGGTACCGTGGAAGCCGGCGCAATCACCGCCGTAGTGGCCTACCTGATCGGCGCACTGGGCTACCGGACGCTTGGTTGGCCGCAGTTCAAGCAGGCTGTGACGGCAGCGATGCGCAGTACGGCCTCGGTCTTCATGGTTATCGCCGCAGCCGGACCGTTTGGCTGGATGCTGAACCGCCTGGGCGCACTCAACTTCGTCGAGAGTTGGTTGCTCGGATTCTCTGATACCCCAATTCTGTTCGCTCTCGTGGTGCTCTTGTTCGTTCTTGCAGCCGGCATGGTCATGGACGTGGTCGCGAACGTCGTCATCCTTGGGCCGCTTCTGGTCAAAGTGATGGTCGTTTCGGGATTCAACATCTATCAGGCGGCGCTGGTCGTATGCGTCGGCTTCCTCCTGGGTACCGTCACGCCCCCGGTGGGAATATCGCTGTTCACGGTCTCGGCGATTGCGCGCGAACGCATCGAGCGCGTCTCTCGCGCAGCCCTCCCATTCATCGCGATAGAAGTTGTCGTGCTTGGTCTGCTCATGGTCGTACCCGAGCTTTCATTGGCGATTCCGCGCGCGCTGGGATTCCTGAAATGAGGGCGCCCGCTCGCGTGGCCGGGCGTACCGAGCGAGTTGACGCGTTTGTGCGAAAGATGCTGGAGGCCGTTTGCGGCGCGTTGCTCGTATCCACCGTGGTCTTCACCGGATACACGGTAACCATGAGATACGTCTTCGAGAACCCGCCGTTCTGGGGCGATACCTTGACGATGTTGGCCAATATCTGGTTCGTCATGCTCGCAGCGGCCCTCGCGATCCGCAATCGCGAGCAGATCGCGATGCAGGCGCTGTATGACTGGATACCCGTCAAGGCGTCGTTCGGCCTCGAGCTGGTGTGGAACTCGGCAATCGTCCTGTTCGGTGTCTTCCTGGCGATCGTCGGAGTTCAGACCGCGATGCGGACACCGGGTGAGTTCTGGGAGCTGGGTCGTCTTCCCAAAAGCGTCGTCATGGCGGTGATGCCAATCTCGGGCGTGCTGATGGTGGCCGCTGCGGTACGCGTAATGGTCGAGGACGTCCGTCGATTCAGCACCACTGGCGATTGGCGGCCCGTCGCGAGGGACCCTGAATAGTTCCGGCGCCGCGAGGTACTCCTGACGGAGACCAGCGGATATGTGCTGGCCGTTGCAGCGATGCTGTTCTTCGGTATCGCGGATTTCGTCTACAAGACCGGCACAGCCGCGGGCGCCGCCGCTCGCCACTTGGTGATGGTGCAAGCTTGGGTGGCGTTTCCGTTCGTTATCGGTTTCGGCTTGGCTACAGGGACCTTGAGCCCGCACCCCGCTGCACTTTGGGGTGTCGGCGCCGGCGTCCTCGCGTACGCGGGCTTCTACAACTTTGCCCGCAGCCTTGCCGACGGCGATGTGAGCGTCAATGGCCCCATCATGCGCATGAGCTTCGTCGTGACGGCGCTGCTAGCCGTGGTCGTCCTCGGCGAGGCCGTCAGCGTGGCGAAGATTACGGGCCTAGCGCTCGCCATCGCCGCCACTCTGGCACTGATGGGCCGGAGCGTCCTATCGCCGGAGGCTTCCTCGCGCCGCTCCATCGTGCGAGTGCTGATTGCCACTGCGGCGGTCGGAACTAGCAGCCTGCTACACAAGGTCGGCCTGGGGGCGGGTGGTACACCGGCCTCCATGCTTGCAGGCCAGGCGATGGCGATGGTGTTGATCTCGACCGCAGTCACGCGCCTTGCCGACGGCCATGTTCGCCCTGGTTTTGCAGCGCTCAAGCAAGGGTCCATTGCGGCTATCGTGCTCACCATCGCGTTTCTATGCTTGCTGGAAGGGCTCACGCGCGGTGAGGCAAGCATCCTGGTACCCATTTCACAGATGGGCTTTATCGTTACCGCCCTCCTTGGCGTTGCGATTCATCGGGAGAAGGTCGGCATACGTCAGGCGATCGGACTGGTCGGAGCGCTAGCGGCGCTCACGGCGTTTGCAATGGCATAACGTGCGGCGCATTGCGCGTTCAGCTTCCTTGCTGCTCAGCCCTGCAACCGCCGCCGGCTCTCCTCGAACGCCGCCTCGAGCACCTGCAGCAGCGCCGCGCGCGGGTCCGGCTGCGCGAGCAGTTCGACGGCGGTGGCCACCGCACCGAAGAAACCCCGCGTATGCCAGCGGCCGCCCGGCGGCAGCGGCGGCAGCTCGTCCTCCGCCGGCGGCGGGTACGGACTCAGGTAGAAGTACGGCTGCGCGAAGTACGCATCGCCCGGCGAAAGCCCAATGGCGATCGCGGCGCCTTCGCCGAGCCCGAACTGGACCGCGATGTCGAAGTGGTGCGGCCAGCAGCGCACCGGGCCCGGCGCGTAGCGTCGGTGGCGCTTACGCTGCGCTTCAAGGATCTGCGCCGCGGCGGCGAACCACCCGCCGAGCGCGGCGAGGCGCGGGGCTTCGGCCGGCGCCCGCGCGAAGAGCGCCGGCGGCATGTCGTAGGGCAGCTGCGCGCTGCTCGCCAGTTGCAGTCCTTCCGCAGCGAGCCTGGCGTCGAGCCAGTGGCCGGCGTCCGCGTCGGCGGCATACGCCAGCGAGAATGCCTCGGTGTGCGCGCCCTTGGCGAACACCAGCTCGTGCACGCCCACGCGCAGGCCCACCCGCACCTTGTCCTTGAGCGGCTGCGTGACCAGCGCCATGCGGCCGGCATCCCACTCGAAGCTCGAATGGCTGTCGTCGGGGACCGGCGCGAGGTTGGCGCGCGCCGCACGCGCCGGCCATTGCGCCGCGCGGTGCGCGAGCGCGCAGGCCGCGGCGAGCGTGGTGGGCGGGGGATTGCGCAGGAACGACCAGTCGACGGACAAGGGGTCTTTCACCATCGGCATCGGCGATTTTACGCTTGCGCCCATAGGACGTTTACGGGTCTATAGTCCCGCCATGGCCTCCTTCGACGCTTTGGTGATCGGCACCGGCCAGGCCGGGCCGGCAATGGCCGCGCGCCTGTCGGGCGCGGGGATGTCCGTGGCGGTCATCGAGCGCGGCAAGTTCGGCGGCACCTGCGTGAACGACGGCTGCACGCCCACCAAGGCGATGGTGGCGAGCGCCTATGCGGCGTTCGCTGCGCGGCGCGCGGGGGATTACGGGGTGGCGACGGGCGCGGTGCGCGTGGATTTCGGCGCGGTGATGGCGCGCAAAGACAAGATCGTCGCCGCGTCCAATAGCGGGGTCGAGAAGTGGATGGCGGGGCTGAAGGGCGGGAAGGTGTATCGCGGGCATGCGCGCTTCGTCGGCCCGGATACGGTGGAGGTGGGCGGCGAGAAGCTCATCGCCGGGAAGATTTTTTTGAACGTCGGCGGCCGGCCCCTGGTGCCCGACATGCCGGGGTTGAAGGAAGTGCCGTTCCTCACCAACCAGTCGATGATGGAGTTGCAGTCCTTGCCGGGGCATCTGCTGGTGATCGGCGGGAGCTACATCGGCCTGGAGTTCGGCCAGATGATGCGCCGCTTCGGTTCGAAGGTGAGCGTGATCGAAATGGGCCCGCGGCTCGTCGCACGCGAAGACGAGGACGTGTCGGCCGCGCTCAAGGAGATGCTGGAAGCCGAAGGGATCGACGTGCGGCTGAACGCGAAGTGCCTGTCGGTGAAGAAAGAAGCCGACGGCGTGTCGGTCGGATTGGAGTGCAAGGATGGCGCGCCGCGGGCGCAGGGGACGCATCTGCTCCTTGCCGTGGGGCGCGTGCCCAATACCGACGACCTCGGGCTCGCGTTGGCCGGGGTGAAGCTGGATAAGCGCGGCTACATCGAAGTGGACGAGGCGCTGCAGACGTCGAACTCGCGCGTGTGGGCTTTGGGCGACTGCAACGGCAAGGGCGCCTTCACCCACACCGCCTACAACGACTACGAAATCGTCGCCGACAATTTATTG
>CAYODZ010000122.1:0-22736 GCA_964402835.1 uncultured Gammaproteobacteria bacterium
TCTCCCGAACCGTCCGGATCGCCGCCCGGCGCTCCCGGATCGCCAAAGCCGGGCGCTCCGCCGTCCACCGTGATGACCGTCGAGAACGAAGGCTCGACACCCGCGTCGTCACCCGCCGAACCCGTGAACGTGTCGTTGCCGCCGTTGCCGCGGACGATCAGGGATTCGATATCGGCCGAATAAGTCACCTTCTCGGTGCTCGGCGTATCGAGGTTCTCGACCGTGCCGCCCGACTGGCCGTCAATATTGAAGGTTTCGGCGGTGGACTGGCCTTCCAGTGTCAGCGTATCGCTGCCGCCCGTATCCATGATGCTCACCGCACCGGCCCCGCCATTCAACCGGCCGAACCAGATGTGATACGTATCATCACCCGCCTTGCCGTCCAACGAGAGGCCATCGGCCGAGTGCATCGAGCCAGGATTCAGGAGGATCGTATCGTTACCGCTATTACCTTCGACAAAGATGTTGCCCGAAGTGCCGGCGGCATCCAACGTGCCGAACAGCGAGATCGTCGAGCCGGCCGGGTCGGCGTTGCCGAAGTCGCCCAGTAATGTAATCGTCGTCGCCGCCGTGACGGAAGAGGAGTCTTCCAGCGTCAGATCGTCCCCGGCCCGCAAAGTCACGTCGCCCGAGGCGCTGCTGACCGTCACGCCCGCCTCCACCGTCAAATCGTCTCCGATCCCCACGCTATCAGTCGCCGTGAGCAGCACACTGCCATCCATCGCCACGTTGGACGCCACGGTCAGCGAACTGAATGCCGTGATAGTGGCGCTGCCGCCCCCACTGACACCGGTGACCGTGTCACCAAACAGCGTGATGCTGGTGATCGTCAGAGCCCCCGTGTTGGCGACTTCGATATCGCCGCCGTCCGAGTGTGCCGCCAGATTGCTGACGGTCGTCTCCAACGCATCGCCAGCGCCGATACCCGTCAAGGCATTCATCGCCAGGCTCAAGGCATTCACGTTGTTACTGGCACCATTGTTGTCGATGATGGCGCCGTCGGCATCGAGCAACACGCCATTGCCCACCGCCGTGACGATACCCACCAAAATGTCTGCAACGGGTGACCCTGTCGCCAACTTAATGCCCCCGCTGCCTCCTGCCGTAACCGCCGCCGCCGTCATAGTGCCGCCGGCATAAACCACGATGTCCCCATCGACCGTCGTGATGCTCGTCAGCGTGACGGCATCCGTCTCGTCGAGCTCGATATCGCCCGCCCCAGTGACCGCCGCCGTGATCGCTCCGACCGTGGTGTCCAGGCTGATGCCGGTCGCGGCCGACGCGTCCAGCGTGGCGGCGGTGATATTATTCGTGCCGCCGTTGGCGTCGGTGATGGCACCTGCCGTCGCGGTCAAAAACACCGTGGCCGAGGCACTGGCGGTCGTGACGTTCAGGTCACCGGTCGTAGTGCTCACGTCGGCATTGCCGCTGGACGCGACGACGCTAAGGACGTTGGCCCCATTCGTTTCGTCGATGTTGATGTTTCCCGCGCCGCTGGTCGCGGCGGATATGTTCGTCACGTTCGTGTCGAGGTCGATCCCCGTAGCTGCCGACGCGACCAGCGATGCGGCGGCGATGTCCACCGTCGCGCCACTCGTCCCGATCTCGCCGGTGCCCGAGTTCAGATCGACAAGACCATTGGCCGCATTGACCGTCAGCGTACCGCCGTTGAACTGGATCGACTGCGAGTCGATCTTGACATCCGCCGTCGCCGCGTTGGCATCGCCGGCGAACGTCGCGCTGCCGACAAATGCGACCGAGTCGCTACCGGCTCCCGTGTCGATCGCCAAGCGGGCGTTGCCGTGGGCGTTCATCACACTGTTGATCGTAAGCGAATCGTCGCCGTCGCTGCCGCCCGCCACCGTATCGATCACCACCAGCCCGTTATTCCGCAAATGCACACTCTCAAATGCCAATGCCCCACTTGAGCCTGAGACGATCATCGCAGCGTCGGCCGCCGTGGCCACAGTCGCGCCAAAACCGTCGTCGATCGTGATCACGACGTTGGCATTCGCAAAATTCAGATTGGCCACCGCCATATTGAACAAGTTGACTGGTTCCAATCCCGTGAACGAGATCGTCCCCATACCGGTCGCCGCAATCGTACCGGCGCGAGCCACGGTGGCGTGACTTCGATAAGTGGCCGTCTGTGTTCCGGTTCCCTGGATGTGCAGCACGTCGCCGAACGTTGGATTGCCGCCGCTCGTCGACGGATCGACCTGGCTTTCGCCGTCGTAAGAGATCCCGCCCGACAAGGCATTGAAGCTGTTCAGGATCACACTCAGCGTATCGTCGCCGTCTCCGCCGTTGAACGTCAACGAATTCGGCGGAGTCGTGGTAGTGAAACTGCCGGTCGTCGCACCGCTGTTCAGTGAATAGGAATAGGTCACATTGCCCGAGGCATCCGCCGGCGTCACCGTGACGAGATCCGTACCCGGCGTACCATTAATGACCGGCTGGCTATAAAGCACCACATCATTACCGCTGCCGCTGCCCGAAGAATTCCCCGCATAACTGATATAAAACACCGACCCGCCCACGTTCACCGGCGCACCTTCCGCGAGCCCGTTGAACGTCCCGGTAATCAGATCGCTGCCATCGTTGTCAATGATCACAAACCGTTGCAGTGAAGTGGTGCTGGGTGCGAACCCGCCGAAGAGAGTCAAGTTGAGCGTGGCGCCATTGATCGTCACCACGCCGCCCAACACATCGACTTGATCGTGGAAGCCGGCACCGCTGCCGGGATTCACGCCGCCGATTTCCACGGTGAATGTCGAGCCGCTATGAAGCACGTAGTCGCCGTTCACGGTCAGGATTCCGGGGCTGCTACCGGGAACCACAAACGAACCACTCAGCGCCGTCACATCGCCGTCGACCGTCCCCTCGCCGCGCAGCGTCTGGCCAGCGGCCAATTCCAGCCGTCCGCTGCTGAGCCCGGTCAGTTCCAATACGGCCCCAGCGTCGACGGTGATTGTCGATGACGAGGCCAGGTTGTTGTTCGACGCATGGGACAGTTTCAGGGTGCCGGTCGCGATACGGGTCTCGCCGGTGTGCGAGTTGCTGCCGCTCAGGGTCAGCGCGCCGCTCCCCTGCTTCACCAGGCTGGTGGCACCCCCGGTGCTGCTGATGGCGCCAGCGAACTCGGTGTTGTTCGCATCGCCGACGGTCAGCGTGTTGGCGTTCAGCAAGACACTACTGCCGACTGCTCCCGCCAGCGAACCGATCGTTTCGCTGCTGAGCAATTCGAAAGTCGCCCCGGCGTCCACTTGCACGGCGCCTGTATTGGCAAGTGCCGCGCCGTTCTGAACCCGCAGCGTTCCGGAGGCGACGGTGGTCAATCCCGTGTAAGTATTCGTGCCTGTCAGCGCGAATCCTGACGTTGCCGATCCCGCTTTGGTGAGAGCGCCAGCGCCACTGACGTCTCCCGCGAATCCCGAATTCGTACTTCCCGGCGTCGCTACGGTCAGGTGACCGCCGACGCCAAGTGCGACTTGCGCGTTGGGGAAACCGGTTAGTCCCCCGACCGTCTCCATGGTGCCGTTCAAATCGAAGGTACCAGCGGCCAATATAAAGACGGTCGCGGTGTCGGCGATGGCCGCGCCGCCTTGAACACGTAACGTACCGGCGTCGATTCTGGTTTGGCCAGTCACCGTATTGGTCCCCGACAGCGTCAGCACGCCGACTCCTTGCTTGATCAATGCAGTCACGCCACCGCTCCCGGTGATACTGCCGGCGATCGCGCGATCGTCGGCGTCGCCGACCGTCAGCGTCGAGCTGCCTTGAATCTGGATCGTCGTGCCGGGAATGCTGGCCAGGTCTTCGATCGTGACGGACTGGGCGGCGTTTGTCCCGGTGATCCGCAAGGTCCGTGTGTTGTCGAGATTCACCGTTTCCGCATAGCTGCCGCCATTGACCACGATCGTCCCGTTGGTCGTCGTGGCGGCCTGGGCGGCATTGATTGTGGTAAAGGCCGTTACGCCGAGTATTGCCGGCTGATTGCCGGTGGTACCAAGATCCGCATTGGCGATCACTTGGCCGTTGTTGCCCGTGAAACTGTCATCCACGTAGACGGTCGCCGGCGTCGTGGCTTCGACCAGCACCACGTCGTTGCCGTCACCACCGTTGTAGAAGATCTGGAAGCTGCGCGTGCCGATCGTCAGCATCGCGCCCTGCGCTGGATTCGTGCTCGGTGCGGTCGCGCCCGCGCCGGTGTGATTGATCAACTTGATCAGCGAATTGGCCGCCGGCGCCGTTATATCGACATTGTTGGCGAACGTAATTGTCGCGCCGCTTAGATCGACGGCGCCGCTGACCCCATACTGGTCGAAGTCCGTTCCCGCCGTTATCCAGGCGCTGTTGACGTCTAGATGCACCATGCCCGTCGGAGTGAAGTCGCCGAGGATCATCATCACCCCCGGACTATTCCCAGGTGAGAACGTGCCGTTTCCGCTAACGTTCCCAGTGACCGTACCGCTGCCGCCGAGCGTACCGGACGCGTTGACGATGACTTCGCTGGTGATCGCCCCGTTGATCCGGAGCGTGCCATCGATAATCGTCGTCAATCCGCTGTCGATGCCCGCGCTCGTCAGCGTAATCACTTGGGACTCGCTGGCGGTGATGCCCAGGCCGCCGACGCGGATATTCCCGGAGCCGGAGATCACATTGTTGACGGTGTGAGTATCGGATCGGCTGAAGGTCAGGGTGCCATTGTTCGTGACCGCCGCGGCGCCCAACGTGCCGCCCGTTCCGGCGTCGAGATTCGTGCTGTTGCCTGCCACGCCCCCCACGCGAACTTCAACTCCGCTATCGATCGTCACGCTACCGCTCATCGAATTGGCGCCGGTCAGAAGATAGCCGTGATCGGCGTTGGTGAACCCGAATCCTGTATCCGCGAACACCAAATTGCCATCGCCGGAGATCGCGCCTTGCAATTTCAAGGACCGGTCACTGCCGCTGGTGTTGTGGTTATCGATGGTGGAGGTTGTGGAACTCTGGAGCGTGATCGGATTTGTCCACGTCCAGTCACCTTGCCATGGCGCGATCGTACCACCGGCCAGGCTGATCGAGCCGGTTCCCCAAGCGGTCGCGCCGTTACGCATGTTGTTTACCACCATATCCGTCGGGACGATCGTCCAGTTGCCTGAGAAGCTGGCGTTGCCTCCCGCATCGGCGAATCCGACGCTTCCGGGCCCGCCGGGTTGCATTGCTAACGTGGCGACTCCCCCGCCGGATTTCTGGACCAAGACATTTCCCGTGCCGGAGACCCCCTGCGATTGATCCAGATTCCATAACTGCAGGGTCCCGCCGCCGGCCACGACGATGCCAAACGGCGTCGTGTTCACGACCAGATTCATGCCCAGCGTGGATGTGCCGGACGTGTGCAGCGTGTTGATGGTTTTGAATCCCCCGGTGCCGCTGCGCACGGTGAGTACATTCGTCGGATGGCTGAGGCTGACGCCGCTTGCGCCGAACGCCAAAGTGGCGGCGGCACTGCCAAATATAGCGCCCAGGTTAATCGGCGTGGTGATACCGGGCGTGACATTGTAACTTAGCGTCCCCTCCTCGATGTTTGTTTCGCCCGTGTAGGTATTTGCCGCATTGAAGCTCACCGATCCCGAGCCAATCTTGGTCAGGCTACCGCCCCCCGTGATCACTCCGTTCAACAAGCGGCTGTCAAAGTCACCGAACGTCAGGCTGGACGTGCCGGACAGTTGGATGATGGTATCGGTGGCACTGGCCAAGTCAGCGATCGTCACGGCTTGAGCTGCATCGAGACCGCCGATCCGCAACGTGCGGGTGTTGTCGAGATTGACCATTTCCGCATACGTGCCACCGTTGACGATGATCGTGCCGCCGGTCGCGACGGCCGCCAACGCGTTGTTGATCGTGGTAAAAGCCGTCGCGCCGAAAATCGCCGACTGGTTACCGGTGGTACCCGCGTCTGCGTCGCCGATGGTTTGGCCGGGATTCTGTGCGAAGCTGCCGTCCACGTACACCACGGTGGGCGCGCTGTTTTCCACCAGCACCACATCGTTGCCGTCGCCGCCATTGTAGAAGATCGTGTAGTTGTTGCCGTTGATCGAAACCGCCGCGCCTTGAATTGGACTGCCGCCGGGCACCGTTGCGTCGGCGAGGTCGTTTTGGATCAATGTGACAAGTTGGCTCGCCGTCACCGAACCGGCGGCGCCGGCAAACGTCAGCGTCGCGTTGGTCAGATTAACCGCGCCGTTGACAAGGTACTGGTCGTGATCCACGCCAGCGGCTGATGCCGGCGGATTGACCTCAAATTGCACCGTGCCGGTGGGCGTAAAGTTGCCATTGATCGTCATCACACCGGGACTATTGCCTGGCGCAAAGATTCCAGGTCCGCTGACATCGCCATTGATCGTTCCGACACCGGAAAGTGTCTTGGCAGCATTAATCGAGATGCCGTTGCCTGCGTGGAGCGTGCCGTTGACGACCGTGTTATTCAGAGCCGAGCCGTTGGAGTCCTGGATGTTCGCGATCGCACCGACGGCGACCGTCAGGTTGCTGCCCGACAAGCCGCTGGCCGAACCGTCGCCCAAGGTTAGTGTTTGACCAACGGTGTTGGCCGAAATATTGCCGGTGTTGCCGCTGATCGCCGCATTGACCAGGCCGAATCCCGTGATATTGTCGCCGCTATTCAGCGTGACGCCGTTGCCTGCGATCAGGGTGCCGCCCGCGATCGTGGTGGAATTGCCAAGCTGAGCAAGGTTGCTGTCGTGCAATGTCACCGTAAACACGCCGACATCAAGCAAACCATCGAAGTTGAATCCACTGGTTGACGTGTTCGTGCCCAAGGTAAAACCGTTGCCGGTCGCCAGAATCGTGCCGGCCGAACTCCCGCTGACCTCCGCATTGACAATTCCGCTGCCTGACAAGGTCGTTCCGGCGCTGGCCGTCACTAGTCCTGCCACGCCGTTGGCCCCGATTTGTCCAGTGACCGCGAGCGTACCGCCGCTGATATCCGTCGTGCCGGTGTAAGTGTTCGCGCCGCTGAGCGTCACGGCACCTCCGGTGGTCTTATCGAGTCCGACCGTGCCGCCCAGTATGGCGCTGATGGTGCCTGATCGCGTGTCGTAATCCGTGGCGCTCGTCAGCACGCCCGTCGAGCCCGTGACAGCGCCTGTGGTGAGAATCAATCCGCCGATCGTGTCGCTGAACGTGCTGATGTCCAGCGCCGCGCCGTTGACGTCGATCAGCGTCGAATCGTTGATCTGGTTGCCGCCGCTCAGGTTGAAAGTGCCGTTGTCCAGCCGGATCGTTCCCGCGCCGGCGTTCAAGCTGGCAGCGATCTGAATCGAGCCGCTGGAATGCAGAAACTGGTTGGCGTTGTCACTCGTCGTGTTCAACGTCGAACCCGAAAACCGAATCGGGTCCGTCGCCGTGCCAATGCCGCCATCGCCGATGAGCGTCAGCAGGCTGCCGGTAGGAGCCGTGATCGCCACCGCTGTACCGCCGTCGGAATCCAGAATCTGCCCGCCCAGGGTCGTGCCTACGGTCACATCACCGCTGGAGAGGACGGTGATGGCATTGTCCTGCAGATTGACGTTCGTGCCATTGCCCTCCACGCTGACGTTCGCGCCGGAAATGTCGATGTTGCGGATCAGGGCATCGACGTTGATGCTGGTGAAGCTAAAGTGGTGGTCGAGCACCACGTTGTTCACGTCGGCATTGTTGTTGATATCGACAAGGTCGCTGCCGAAGTAGTCAATGTCGATGGTTCCCAGGCCGGGGCCGCGGACGGTAACGTTCGTACTCGCGATGGTGCTGCCGCCCAATTCGTCGACGTAAATGTCCCCCGCGCCGGCGTCATTGACGTTCAGCGATGTGGCCCCTTGGATTTCCAAGTGATTCGTCACACTGCCGATTGCGCCGGAGTCGAGATGCACGCTGCCTGCCGCCACGATCTCGGGTACCCCCGTCGCATTGCTCACGACGATCGGGTTTGTATTCCCGGTGAGAATCAACAGGCCGTTCGAGCGGATGGCATGTTCGCCGAGCGTCATCTGGCTGCCGCTGCCGCGGACGCTGAGGTCGGTTCGGCCTGTTCCCAGATTCTGTACGGTTTCGGCGCCCGAGATTCCGCTTGGAACCGTGACGCCGGCGGTATCCAGCGCTGCCCAACCGGTGCCGCCGCCCAATAAGAACCGCTCCACCGTGAGCGTATTCTCCTCCCTCAACCAAAGCTCGCCGCTGGTGCTGTTTTGCACGTCCAGCGTGACAACGTTGATATCCACGGCGTTGCCGACCTCGCCCACGCCCGTGACGGCTTGGATCGACAAGTTGTTCACGGTCAAGTCACTCTGCTCGCCAGCGGTGTTGTCGGTGATTGCCGCGCCGGTGAGCAATTGCAGGTTGGCGACCGTGTTCGCGCCGCTGCTCAAATCGACGGGGGCTTGAAGCTGAATGTTCCCCGCCGCGGCGGCGTCGCTCCGTCCGATGATTAGCGAATTCGCCGCGACCCGGTCCAATTCCGCTTCGGTCAACGCTAGAAAGCCCAGGCCGTCGTTCCCTGCACCCAAGTTGATCACACGACCCGCCGTGAGATTGCGGAGCGTCACGGCGGATCCGGCTGCGCTGACCGTGGCATTAATGGCCTGGTCGTTGCCGGTTAGCCTGATTGCGCCTCCGGTGGTGATGAGCGTTTCATTGACGTGGATCGTTGCCGCGGTTAAGTCGAGGTTGCCGCCTCCCGAGGAAACAGGCTGCGAAATGGTTAGCGAACTCGACGCTCCCAATACGAGGAGAGCGACATTTCCACTGCCATGGGCGGACACGAGCCGAGTTACATCAAGACTGCTGCCCGCCGTCACGCTGATGTTGCCATTCCCGCCTTGCGTTTGCAGCCCTTGGAACGTGAGCGACAAACTATTGGCTTCGTTGATCACGATGTCGCCGCTGGTGCTATTCACCGCGTCCAGAACGCCGACGTTTGTGTTGATCGCGATTCCTTCCGCCGCGCGATTGTAAAACTGAAAGCCGCTGACTACGCCGCCGGCCGTCGTGATGGCACCCGTGCCGTTCTGATCGCTATCGGCCTGATACGCGATGTAGTTCGGTGTGCTGACGTTGAACGTCCCCATCGCGATGCTGCCACCGGTGGTCAACGCCAGTCCATTAGAATTGGTTACGCTGACGTTACCAATCGAGGCAATGTCGATTCCCGCCGTGTGCGAATTGCTGCCGATACTCACCGTGAAACCGCCGCCGAGAAAAATCCGATCGATCTCAGCGTCGCTGATGTTAAATGCCCCCGGCCCTTCAATACCCAAGGTCGTGGTGTCGGTGGATGGCCGCAGATGCGCGTTGCCAAATGACGAATGGAATGTGCCTTCCAAATTCACATCGGCCGCAATGATGGTGAAGTCAATCGCTACGCTCACGTCGGCACCGGCGGCATGCGTGTACGTGCCACTACCGTCAGCATCAGCGTCGGCGTAAACCGTGTAATATCCGCCACTGCTCATGGTCACGTTCGCGGAGGAAGTCAGCATCACGCCATTGGACGCGAAGACTTGCACATAATTCGAACTGCTCAACGACACGGTTCCGTCCACGACGACCGAAGCAAACGGATCGGCGAGCGAGCCGATCGTGAGCTTGGCATCAAAATCCGGCAGGTCCGAAACCGTGATCGTATCAACCGCATCACCCCGATTGACCTTCAATGAATTCGACGGATTGCTGAACGTCGTGGTTTCAAACGTGCCGCCACTCAGTTGCGACAGCCCATTGCCGCTGGTCCCGTCGTCGCCCAGTGTTGCCGTGTTGGCGACCGCCGGAAGGTTGAAGATGACATCGCTGGCCGTGCCGGTGTTGATGATCGGCTCCAGGCCGGTGTAGGTGACGGTACCAAAGTTGCTCATCACGATGTTGCCGTCGTTGGCATTCGTGTAGTTGTAGGTGACCGTTCCCTGGCTGCCGCCGACGATCGCCAGCGAATCGAAGCCCCCCGCGCCGCCGTGGAAGCTGATGCCCCCAGCGGGGATCACATCGCCTCCAGTGAGATCGAGCGTCAGCGTGTCATCGCCGGTCAGTGCATCGACCGTAATGCTCCCGGTGATCGACGCCAGCGGCACGAGCACCGTGTGCGCGTCGACCTGCGCCGAGCCGGCGATCCCGATGGCTCCCGGGAAATTCGCAGGATCATGGATCTCGAGGTAATCGGTCCCCGCGACGTTCACCCTTTTCAGCCGCAGGTCGTCGTGCTTGCCGACAGCATCGGCGATGGTCAGGTCGCCGCCGCTGAGAGTAATGGTCGTGTTGCCGACCCGAATCGCAACGTCATTGCCGTCGCCTCCTTGATAGGTGAGCACGCCGGCCACGCCGCTCCCCAGGAAGTTCGGGAACACATGCCCTTCCGGCATTCCCGCGAACATGCCGACGATCGGGTCGGCGCCGTCGTTGTTGATAATCAGCAGCGTGTCGCCGACCATTGGCGCGTACCCGCCGAGCGCCGCGACGTTGAGTGTCGCCCCGGCGCTAATGGCGACCGAGCCGGTGACATTGAGCTGGTCGTGGTGGTTCGCCCCGACGCCTGGAGTGACGCCGCCGATTTCGACTTCGAAGATCGAGTTGGCGTCAAAAGTCGTATCGCCGACATTCAGAATGCCCGAGCTTGCTCCCGGAGCGAGGATGCCCGAGGCTTGGAGGATCACCGGACCGGCGAGCGAGCCGTTGCCGCCGAGCGTGGCGCCGGCCTGGACGGTCGTCGCTTGCGTACTCGCCAGCGAACCTTCGACGATCAGCACCGCGCTGCTCGCCACCGTGGTCGCGCCCGCGTAGGTGTTGGCGCCGGAAAGCGTCGTTTTACCCGTCGACTGGCTGACGATTGAGAGCCCGCCGGGGCCAGAAATCGGACCTGTGACGTGGAGATGGTTATTGGCGAAGATCGAACCGATGGAGGAGATGGCGTTGAGCGTGATCGGCCCCGCGTAGGTGTTTGTGCCGCCGTAGTTCTCCAGCGCTCCATAGCCGCGCCCCGCGCCGCCGTTGAGCGTGAGCGGTTCGGTGAACGTGCTGCCGCTCCCCTGCAACAGCAGGAAGGCGCCCGCTGACACTACTGTGCCGCCGATGGTCGTGCCGAGGGCGGCCTGGTTGAAAACGTTCGACGAGCCCTGCAGCGCGTAAAACGTACCATCGAAGTTGGGGCTGGCGCCATAGAGCAGGAACTCGGAGGCCCCCTGCTTGGAGAGGCTGCTGGACGCGTTGCCTGTGAACTGTCCGTCGAGACTGTACAGTGCCGTTTGATAGACGGTCAGATGACCCGAGCCGAGCGCGACGGTCGTGCCCGACTGCGTGGACAGCGCGCCAATGTCTTCTGTAAAGCCATTGAGATCAAGCACCGCGCCGTTCTGCAAGGAGAGCACCGGGTTACTGGCCGGGTTGTGGTCGGGGAGAACGTTTGCGCTGCTGCCGATGCGCAGCGTGACGTCGTTCACCTGCGTATGGCCGGTGTAGGTGTTCGCTCCCGAAAGGACCAGAGTGCTGTTCGTGCCGCCATTACGGACCACGTTCAGTCCGCCGTTGGCGATCGCGGCGGAGATCGTCAGGTCCACGGCCGCGGCCCCGCCGCTGACGGTGATGGTCCGCGTGGCGCCGCCGAAATCGAGATTGCCGGAGATCGTCGAGCCGACCGCTCCGCCGGCGTGCAACGCGTGGAAGATGCTCGTCACTCCGAGGACGCCCGCGCCGGTTTGCACGGTGGCGCCGCTCGCGCCGCTGCGCACCGTGAGTTGGTTGATCTGATCGGAGAAGCCGTTCAAATCGAGCGTCGCGCCGGGCATCACCTCGACAACGCCGGCACCGATGCGATCGTTGCCGCCGGAGACGAAGGTCCCGCCGGCGAGAACGAGGTTCGTCGGCGAGTTGAGTCCCGCCGCTCCGATCGTCGTCGAGTTGGCCTCAGCCAGCGCGACCCAGCCGTTGGCAGAAGAGGCGTTGATCGTGTTGGTGTCGATCTCAATCGCAAAATTGCCCGAGAGCCCAATGCTGGCGCTCGCGGTCAAGTTCAGGGTTGACACCGCGAGGTCGACGCCCGAGGTGTTGGCGTCGATGATCTCAGCGCCGGTGATCAGGCTCAGCGCGCTCGTTCCCGCCGGGCTGATCGGGCCGCTGATCGTGATCGCGCCGCTGTTGGCATTACCGATCACCAGCGTTCCCGCGGTGATGCGGTCGAGCTCGGCGTCGGAAAGTTCGAGCGTCGCGGCGGCTGTGTCCGTAGCGGAGCCGAGATTAATGGCCAATCCGGAGCCAGGAATCAGGTACACGTCGCCGGCCGAGGCAATCAAGGAGCCTTGCAGATCGATCTTATCGGTCTCGAGGATGATCGCACCGCCGGTTGTTTGGACGACAGCCGACGCGGCGACATTCACCGGTTCGGACGTGCTCGGACCGAGCATCCGAACGTTGATCCCGCTGGTCGCGCTGATATCGTTCGCGGCAGGCGTGTTCAGGACCGTCAAGGCGTTACTGCTCGCGCCGAATTCGAGGTAGATGCTCCCCGACCCCGTGGACAAACCGTTCACCCCGTCCACGGAAGTTACGTTCACCGAGTTTTGGACAGCGAAGGAGATGTTTCCGGTTGCGGTCGTCATGGCGAAGTTGCCCGCCGTGTTCGCCGCGAAGTGAAGATTGATGCCGGTTCCGGCAGAAACCGCCAAATTGGCAACTGCAACACTCATGTTCGACGTTTGCGAAACCAGGCCGCCGGAGGCGAGGTGCAAGGTGCCCGCATTGGCTGGAGTAATCGGGGCACTGACAGTGAGCGTGCCGCTGTTGGCGTCGCCGATGCGGAGCGTGCCGGCGGTGATGCGGTCGAGTTCGGCGTCGGTCAGGCCCAGCGTCAGCGGGCTGCCGGCGAGGACATCGGCGCCGCCGAGATTGATCAGCGTCCCCGCGGTTCGCGGGCGGAGCGTGACGGTGTTTGCCCCGGCGTTGATGGAGGTGTTCGACGTAAGATCGATCGCATCGGCGGTAAGCGTGACGGTCGGCGTGCCGGTGGTGCCGACAAACTGGCCTTCGTTCTCGATTTTGATCCCGTGACTCGACGCACCGCTTCCCCCCGCGCCGATGATCGCGATATCGCCGCCGCTGGAGGTGATCTGTGCGCCCGCGCCCGACATCCACACACCGACGTTGAAGCTCCCACTGGTGTTGCCGCCGAAGCCCTGGACGGCGACGCTCGCGGCGGCTCCGGTTCCCGCACTAGTGATCACGCCGCCCCCTATGACAGCCACGCCGATATTGCTGTTGTTCGTGCCCGCCCCGCCGCCTGTCCCCGTAACCAGCACCGCCCCGCCGTTGGAGGTGATCTGCGAGCCCAAAGTGTTTACGTACACGCCGAAGTTGTTGCCGTCTGAGGTCGAAGCGCCGCCGACGCCGGTGACCGTCACCGGGCCACTCGTGCCCAGGCCGACAACCGCGCCACTTAGCAGGCGGACACCGTAATTGTTGCCGCCTGTGTCGCCGCCGCGGCCCCAGAGCGTGACAGCTCCGGTCGTGCTGCTGATGGTACCGCCGACGACTTCGATGCCGATGAAGTTGGCTCCACTCGTGGGCGTCAGTTGCTGGTTGGCCGAGAGCGAAATGCCGCCATCGACGGTGGTAAGGCTGGCCCCCGACGCTAACGTGATATTTCGCGCCGTGGTGAGGCCGATCGCGCCACTGCCGCTGGTGGACAGGTCGCTGGTAGCGTTCGGGAGGCTGATCGTGCCGGTGGAGAAACCGGACAGGCTCTTGTTAGCTGCCAACGTCACCGCGCCGGCGAAGGTGATCGAGGCGAACTGCGTGCTCGCACCACCTAGCATCAGGCTGGCGTCGAAATCGGGCAGACCATTGACGGTGAGCGTATCGCTCGCGTTGCCGCGGTTGATGGTGACGCTGCCGGTCGGGTTGGCGAAGTCGGTCTGCTCAAACGTGATCGGATTCGAGCGGAGCCGAGTGAGCCCGTTGCCGCTTGTGCCGTCGTCCTCCAGGATCACGTTGCTGCCGCCGGCAGGCAGGTTGAAGATGATGTCGCTCGCGGTCCCCGTGTTGGTGATTGGCTCCAGCCCGGTGTAGGTCACCGTGCCGAAGTTGCTCATCACGATGGTGCCGTCGGTGGCATTCGTGTAGTTGTAGGTCACCGTCCCTTGGCTGCCGCCGGCGATGGCCAGCGAATCGACGTTGTTGCCGCCGTTGTAGAAAAGGTTGCCCGCCGGGATCACGTCGCCGCCGCCGCTGCCGTTGCCGCTGTAATCGACCGTCAGCTTGTCGTTGCCGGCGAGCGTGTTCACCGTGATGCTGCCGGTGATGCTCGACCAGAGAACGCGCACGGTGTGGGCGTCAACCTGGATGAAGCCGGCCCCGGCGGGGTAGTTCACCGGGTCGTGGATCTCCAGGTAATCCGTGCCCGCGACGTTGACCTTCTTCAGCCGAAGGTCGTCGTCCTTGCCGGCCGTCGCGTCGGCGATGGTCAGGTTGCCGCCGCTGAGGGTGACTGTCGTATTGCCGACCAGGATCGCCGCGTCGTTGCCGTCGCCGCCCTGGTAGGTGATGATCGCCGGCAGGCCGCTGCCGAGGAAATTCGTGCTGACGACGGCCCCTTCGGGCATTCCCGAGAACGTGCCGACGATGGCGTCGTTGCTGTCGTTCGTCAGGAAGACGTACTGGTTGCCGGCGATCGGTGTGAACCCGCCGAAGGACGACAGGTTGAGCGTCGGGCCGCCGCTGAGGACGACGCTGCCGCTCACTGCCAAAACGTCGTAGCTGCTTGCGCCGCCGATTTCGATATTGAGCGCGCTCCCGCCGGCCATGACCAGGCCGTTGCCGGCGGCGTTGTTGACGGTCAGCGTGCCGATGTTGCCCTGGCCAGGCGAGACGCTGCCGCCGGAGTTCGCGGACAGGGTGTTGTTGATCGTGCCGACACCGCCAACGATGCCCCCTTGCGCGGTGACAGGACTTGTTTGAGTGCCGTTGACTCGCAGTTCGCCGGATTTGACGAACGTTCCCCCATCGTAGGCGTTTGTGCCTGAGAAAACGGTCACACGCGCTGATTCAAAGAAGTTGGCGATCGTCACCGCATAGGCGGCGGCGCCGTCGGAGATGTTCCCGCTGATAATAAATGGCGTTGTCGCACCAAACTTCGCAAAGGTCGCGTCGCCCGTGAGCGTCACATTGCCGGAGAGCGTGACGCCATTGTTCCCGGCGAGCGCGAACGACCCGGACCCAACTCCCGCCACGGAAATGTTTTCCGCGGAGTTCGCATTGAGGAAGAGCGCGGCACCAGCGCTGATGGTCGTTGCGCCGACCGTGCTGCCAAGCGTACCCTCGACATTGATTTGGCCGGAACTGATGAGAGTCGTCCCGTCGTATGTGTTCGCCCCCGTTAGGACGTACTGGCCGCCGCCAATCTTCGTCAGACCAAAGTTATTCTCGTTTGCGCCGGGACCGCCGAGGATGCCGGCAAAAAATACCGCGCTGGCTAGCTGATTGACCGTCAACGTGGCATTCGTCGCTGAACCGTTGACAATCCGCGTCGAGACATAGCTGGAAGCCAGATCGCGCACGGTTTCGTTAAAGCCGTCCAGCTTCAAAACGGCATTGCCGTTCAAGATGAGCGGGCTTGCATTATCGATGCGCTCGGAACCACCTAGCGTAAAGGTGCCTCCGCCAAGGGAAATCGAGCCCGTCCCGGCGCTAAGTCCCGCCGCCGCGATGGTCACGCTGTCGGCCTCGACGAGATTGATTGGCCCGTTGCCCGAGGTCGCGGCCGTGACTGTATTCGCGGAGAGGCGCAGGTAATTGGTGGTCGTCGCAATTCCGCTCGACCCAGCCGTGAGGACCACGTCATCACCAATGAGGTCATTGCCAACATTATCTCCCGTAGTGATGCCGCCTGTGCCGCTCGTCGTGAGCGTGATATCGCCCGCCGCGCCGGCATTGAGCGAGAACGTGCCGAGGCCGATATTGTTGTTCGCGCCGGTCGTCAGGACCATGTTGGTCGAGGTCGCGCGGTCGATATTGGCGCTGAAGGTGATCGCGCCGCTATTCGTGTCGCCGATGTTGATCGTGCCGGCGGTGATGCGGTCGAGTTCGGCATCGGTCAGGCCGAGCGTCAGCGGGCTGCCAGTGAGGACGTCCGCGCCGCCGAGGTTGATCAGCGTGCCGGCGGTCTTGGGACGAATCGTCGTCACGCCATTGCCCGAGTCGATGATCCCTAGCGGCGAACTGGTGAATTCCAGACTGTCTGCGGTCACCGTGACGCTGGCGTTGTTGCCCGAGGTGATTGCACCGGACTTCTCCAATCGGATTGCATGACTGTTCGCGATCCCATGGGCTGTGACGCTCACGCTGCCACCGCTGGAAGTAATCGCCCCGCTGTCGAAGACGGACACGCCGAGATTGCTGCTGCCAGCCCCGGCCCCGCCCGCCCCGATCACCGTGACACTACCGCCACCGCCCGCCGTGATCATGCCGGTGGACTGAACATGAAGGCCAATGTTGGTGCCGCCAGGACTGGTACCGCCTGATCCGACCACGCTGACGTTGCTACCGCTGGACGTGATTGCCGCCCCATTTCCCGCCACGTACACGCCGTAGTTGCTGCTGCCGCCAGTGCTCGTCCCGCCGGTTCCCTCAACGGTGACCGTACCGCTGCCCCCCGCAGTGATCGTGGCCGCCGCTTGGACCGACACGCCCCAGTTGTAGCCGTCCACATTCGTGCCGCCGCTGCCAATCACCGTGACGTTGCCGCCGCCGGACGTGATCATCGAACCGGTGTTCAGCACACGCACACCGAAATTGAAGATGTCGCTATTGTCGCCTCCACTCCCGGTCACCGTCACCGCTCCGGATGTGCCGCCGCCCACAACCGTTCCCGAACGCACATGAATACCATGATTATCAACGCTCGCGGTGCCGCCGCGACCAACTAAGGTGATCGCTCCAGTCGTGCTACTCACCGTCGCGTTTGCGAGATCGATGCCGGCGAAGTCGCCGCTGGTCGCGATCGTCTGCTGGTTGGCGGAGAGCGAAATGCCGCCATCGACGGTCGTAACGCTGGCCCCCGACGCCAACGCAATGTTCCGCGCCGTGGTCAGCAAAATCGCACCGCTGCCGCTGGTGGCGAGGTCGCTTGTCGCATTTGGCAGGCTGATCGTGCCGAGCGCGTTGACCGAAAGGTTGTTGTTCACGGCGAAGGTGATCGGGCCGCTGAAGGTGACGTCATTGAACTCGGTGCCCACGTCGCCAATCTTGAGGCTGGCGTTGAGTCCCGACGCAACGAGGTCGAGTACCGTAAGATTGTCCGACGCGCTGCCGCGGATGATGGTCAAAGAGTTCGTGGGATTGGTGAACTCCGTGAACTCGAACGAATAGGGGCTCGTGCTGTCGTACAGCGCGCTGGTGTTGGCCGTGTTGCCGTTGATGTCCTGAAGGCCGCCATCGTCTCCCAGCGTCACATTCTCGGCGCCGGCGGGAAGCTGAATCACCAAATCGGCCGCGGTGCCCGAGAGAACCAGCGGCTCGATCTCGCTGAACTGGATGACGCCCAGTCCGACCAGGACGACCGAGCCCGACTCGGGGCCGGTATGGGTCACGGTGACGTCGGCGACGCCATCGGCGCCGGTGAGGGAGTAGCCGGTGATGATCAGTGTGTCGTTATCGCCCACATTCTCGCCGCCCACGAACTGAATGCCCCCGGGCGCCATCGCGCCGGCGGAGTAATCGACCGTGAGCGTGTCGTCGCCTGTGCCAGCGTCGATGAGGATCGATCCCGCGAAGTTGCCGTCGGGAATGCTAATGCTTTTGCCATCGCCCGCGCGGGTCCAGCCCGCAGGCACCGCCGCGAACTGCTCCGCCGCATCGGCAATCACGAGATTCCCACCGACGACGGAGATCGTCAGTTGGTTGTCGTTGCCCGCGGTGTCGCTGATGGTCAGGTTGCCGGAGCCGTCGATGGCGGCCGAAAGTGTGCCGAACTGGAAGTTGGCCAGGGACGTCAGTTCGGCAGGCGTGAGGAACGACGCCGCCTCGCCGCCGAAGCCCGTTTCGGTGACCAGCGCCGCAGCCGCCGCGAGGGCGCCCGCTCGGGTTTCGTTGAGGATGGTGAAGTGGGCCAGGCGAAGGGTCTCGCCGGGCTGCACGGTGATGTCATAGGTCCAGTAGATGTTGTCGCCGATCACCTCGGCCGCGGTCGGCACGAGCCCTTGCCCATTGTGCAGGTAGTGAACGATCGCCGGGGCGCCGGTCCCATCGCCATCATCGGTGCCGATCCACTGGTCGGTCGGATCGACGATCGTGTCGAACGAGCCGTCGGCGTTCAGCGTGTTGAAGACCATCGTCGCTGCGTCGGACCCGAGATTGCCGACGATCTTGACCGTCGTCGAAATCGGGCTTCCGGTGGGGTTCGTGAAGACATCGACCGTGCGGGCAAAGTCCTGCGAGCCGGCGGAGGGGACGGTGATTTCGCGGGAAACGGTGAGGCCAAAGAGGATTTGAGATTGTGTGACAACCGTCCGGCCCCCATCGGCAGGCGAGGCGAATCCCGGGGGAGCATAATTCGTCCCATTCACCTGCAACCGATTGAGCCCGTCAAACGCGTTGGCCGCCCCACCCTGGATCAACTCGCCCGCACCGATGGTAGTGGTATCAATATCAAAGACGAAACCGCTCGGACCGTTCAGCGATTTAGGCGGAGGATTGGACGTTCCGACGGTAATGGGCGGCGATGATGCGCCGGAATTGCCACTGATCGCCAAGTCGGGGCGGCCGTCGCGATTGAAGTCCGCAATCGCCACTTCGTGGGCATTGCTGACGGAAGCCAACACGATGCTCGGCGCGGTAAACGCGCCGGTGCCGTTGCCAGGCAGCAGCGTCACAGTCCCCGAAGTGCGGTTGGTGGCGACGATGTCCGGCTTAAGATCGCCGTTGAAGTCCACGACCTTCACACTGTACGGCTGGTTGCCTCCCGTCGGATACGAGCCGAGTAACGTAAAACTCGATCCAGTCCCGTTACCAAGCAGAATGGTGACCACGCCGCTTGCGCCGAACCAGGGATCGGCTACAACGAGATCGGGATGGCCGTCCAGATTCACGTCGCCGATGTCGACGTAGCGGGCGCCGCCGCTGTTCGCCGTGCCAAAGGTGAAGGGTCCAGAAAAGGTTCCATTGCCGGCGCCCAGGAAGACACTGGTCGCGTTGTTCGACATGTTCGCGGTAACGAGATCCGCGTGTCCATCGTGGTTCACGTCGCCCGTGGCGATGTGGTGGATGGCCGAGCTGCTTAGCGGCGCGGGTGTAAACAGAGTCGTAGATGTTGGAAACCCACCCGTTCCATTGCCGAAGAACACGCGCACCTGATTGGGATGCCCGGCGACGGCGAAATCGGGATTCGTATCCTCGTTGAAGTCGCCCGTCACGACGCTATAACTTGGCGTCGAAGAAATGAAGGTTTGGGCACCGAATCCGCCAGCGCCGTTGTTCAGCGTGAGTCGCAGGCCGTTTCCATTGGTGCCCTGGCCCCCAATCAGATCGAGCCAGCCGTCTTTGTTGAAATCCGCGGTGGCGATATCGTACACCGCCCCGCCGCCGACGCTCACCGGCGCCGAGAAGCCTCCCACTTGATTGTTGTAGAACACAATCGCGTTTCCGAACGCCGCATAGGCTACATCGAGCCAGCCATCCTTGTTGAAGTCCCCGATCGTGGAGTTATAGGCATTCAAGGATCCGCTCGGCGGCGTGGAAGTCCAAGAAGTGCTGGCCGTGGGAATCACCACGAAATCCCGCTCCCAATTCCCGCCGGCCGTGTTGTTGCCATCGCCGTCGAGTTGGTTGCCGGCGGTGTCGGTGATGGTGTCCTTCACCGTCAGGCGATAGACGTCTTCGGCCAGCCCGGCGAAGGTCAGCGTGGTGGTGTTTGCCGCGTAGCTCGCGCCCAGGGCGATAATCGGGTCATCGCCGGTGCCTAGCAGGCCGTCGGCCCCCGCGCGGCGGAGCTCGAAGTTCCCCGCCGTCGCTCCACCAAGAATCGCTTCATTGAAATTGACCGCCAGCGAAGTCGCCCCCGCCGCGATGGTGCCGCTCACGACAAACGACGGCGTCGTCCCGGCGACCGTCGGCGGAACCGTGTCCGGGTCGAAGGTGATGACCACGTCGTTCCCGACGCTGCCGCCGTCGATGTTGGCGACATAGCTGATCACGGCGGGCAGGCCGGTGCCGAGGAAGTTGGCGATCACGGCCCCTTCCGGCAGGCCGTTGAACGTGCCCGACACCGGGTCGGTTCCGTCGTTGCGGATGATCGCGAACGGCGTATTGGCCGCCGGCACGTAGCTCCCGAACTGGATCGTATTGAGCGCGACGTTCGTGCCGATCGTGACCGTGCCGGTCACATTGAGCTGGTCGTGATTGGTCGCCGTATTGCCCGGCAACGGGCCGCCGATTTCGACCTCGAAGGTCGAATTGTTGGCGAGCGTCGTGTCGCCGGCATTCAAGATGCCGGGGCTCGCGCCGGGGGCCAGCTTGCCGCCGGACTGGATTTGTACCGCGCCGTTGATCGTGCCGGTACCGCCCAGAATCGCACCGGAGGCGACGACGACGTCGTTTGCGGCGGGACCGTTGGCGAGGGAGCCATTGACGAGCAATCGGCCGCTCTCGACGTGCGTGACGCCGGTGTATGTATTTGTTCCTGCGAGAATCAGAGTGCGGGTGGGCTCAGAGAACGCTTGCACCGTGATGCCAAAGCCATTGCCGCTATCGCTGATTACCCCTTGAATCGTCGCCGTGGAGGGGAGGTCGGTAAGCGAAATGACGGCGTTGCCCGTGAGGGTCACAGGACCGGTGAGGATCGTCCCGTTCGTGGTGAGAAGGGAACCGTAAACACCGGCGTAACCCATTCCGCCCGGCAACGAGAGGGCTTCCGCCATCGTGGCGCTTGGTGCATGCAAAGAGCCGCCGGAGTTCACCACGGTGCCATTGGATAGATCTCCGAGAGTGCCGCTGGCAGCGACGGCCAAGAGGCCATTATTAATCGTGGTCACGCCAGAGTAGGTGTTCACCCCGGTGAGCGTGAGTTGCCACTGTCCCTCCTTGATGAACCCGCCGGCGCCGCTGATGACGCCGGTGATGTCGCCCGTGTGGGAACTCAGGGCGCTTTGATCATAGGTAAGATCAAACCCGCCATTGTTAATCGCGCCGCCAATGCCGAAGCCCCGATCCGCTTGGACGATCGTCGCCGCCGACGCCAAAGTGATCGGCCCGTTCCAACCGGCGAACGTCAAGGTGCGCAGGGCTCCGAGGCCCGCCTGACCGGTGCCGTTGAGCATGAGCGGCTCAGTGAACGCGGCAAAGCTCACGGGCGCCACTTGCAAGGTCGCGCCGGAAGCCACGGTCGTGCCCATCCCAATCGCTCCGAGCGAGGCCGCGTTGGTCACCTCCAGGATGCCGGAGCTCACCAGGGTTGCGCCGGTGTAGGTGTTCGCTCCCGCGAGTGTGAGCCGTCCCGCGCCGGTCTTGGTGAAGGCGAGGTTCTTGTCACTGGCCGTGCCGCCGCTCGGTCCTCCCAGCAGGCCGCTATAGGTCGAATTGCCCGCTTGGTTGATCGTAAGCGTCGTGGCCGTAGCCGAGCCGTTGAGGATGTTCCCGGACCCGGTGACCCCCGCCCCGGTGATGAGTGTCAGATTCTTGGCTGGCTGTGAAAGAGCGGCGCTCACGGTGATCTGGCCGCTGGTCGCGTCGCCGATCTGGATCGTACCCGCCGTGATGCGGTCGAGTTCGGCGTCGGTCAGCCCGAGCGTGCCCGCGCTATCGGCCCCTCCCAGATTGATCAATGTGTCGTCGGTCTTTTGCAGGATCGTTGCCGTGCCTGTTGTCTGAATCGTTACGCTGCCGCTGATGTCGAGATTGTCGGTGGTCAGGTTGATATTTCCGGCACCGGTCGAAGCGATCGCGGACTTGTTGGCGATTTGGAGGCCAATCGTGTTGGTTCCGCCCCCGGCAGTTCCGGTCAGGTTGAGCGGCCCGGTGTTGGTGGAGACCGTAATCGTGGTGCTGGTAAGACTGTTGGTGTTATGAAGATTGATGCCGTGATTGTATTGGGTGCCCAATCCGCCCGTGCCAGTGAGAGACACGGAACCGGTCCCCGTCGATTGGACGGTCACACCATCGGCGAGTTGGACTCCCATGTTCGTCGTTCCACTCGCATTCCCAATGCTGGTTCCGATGATCGCAATGTTGGCGTCAACAGACAGGATTTGTGCGGGAGCATTAAGAGTCGGGAAATTGCTACTAATTTCCACTCCCACGTTATCGGACCCCGAGCTGCCCCCTTTGCCAGTGAGTGTGATCGGTCCAACGGCTCCGGTTCCAGTTGAAGTGATGAGTGCGTCTTGATGAAGATAGATGCCGCGATTCGCCGTTCCCGTCGTGCCGCCGGTTCCGTCGAGCGAGATTGTTCCGCTGGAGGACATGATTGTCGCTCCGGTCAGCTCGATGCCGTTGAAATTCCCAGAAGTCGTCCCCGCCGCGTTCGCGGAGAGGGTGAGGCCGCCGTCCACCGTCACGATGCTTGATCCAGAAGTCAACGCGATGTTGCCCGAGACGGTGATGTTCACCGCTCCTGTTCCTGTGGTGACGATGTCGCCGTTGATGGTTGCCGTGTCGATACCCGTGCCGCCGGTGATCGTGAAGTTGCCGGACAGGCTGGCTTGGAGGCTGTTCACAGTGACCGAGTCGTT
>CAYODZ010000123.1:0-3198 GCA_964402835.1 uncultured Gammaproteobacteria bacterium
CCGAGTTCGCCGGGATACGGGGCCCAGTCGAGGCCTTCTGCTTCTCGTCCCAGTTTTGCACATTGCACTTGTCTCGTCATGGCGGGGATTCTAACGCGTCGAGCAAGCGTCGAACCGGTGCGGGGAGCCCAAGTGCTGCGCGGCGCGCGGAATCCACCCAGACGCGGTCGTTGTCGCCGTCACCATCGAGCATATCGGCGTCCAGGGTCAGCGGCGTAATCTCGAGTTCGAAATGCGTGAATGCGTGGCGTACGGTCGGCAAGGCGCGTGCGGCGCCTGGCCCGTCTCCGTCCACCCAAGGGAGGCACCAAAGGCCGCCCCAGACGCCATTCGGCGGTCGGCGTTCGAGCAGTATTTCACCGGCCCGATTGCGGACGACGAGCAGACTCGCAGTGCGCAGCGGTCGGACGCGCCGAGGGCGCGGCGTCGGCAATTCGGTGACGCGGTCGGTGCTCAACGCGGCGCAATCCGCTGCGACGGGGCAGCGGTCGCACTGCGGATTCGCCCGCGTGCAAAGCGTGGCGCCGAGATCCATGATGGCTTGGGTATAGTCACGCGCGTCGCTTGCGGGGGTCACCGCGTCAGCGTGGGCCCAGAGTTCGCGTGCGACGGCGGTCGCGCCAGACCATCCTTCGATGCCCGCGTGTCGCGCGTACACGCGCTTGCAGTTGCCGTCGAGGATCGGGTGCCGCTGGTCGAAGGCCGAGGCAAGAATTGCACCTGCGGTCGAACGACCGATACCGGGCAGCGCTGCGACTGCGTCGAAATGTTCCGGGAAGCGGCCCTCGTGCGCGTCTCGGATATGCGCCGCGGCCCGATGCAAATTGCGCGCCCGCGCGTAATAACCAAGTCCCGCCCACTTGCTCAACACTGCATCCGGCTGCGCATCCGCGAGCACCGATACGGTTGGGAACGCATCTATGAAGCGCTCGAAATACGGGATTACGGTGGTGACTTGGGTCTGTTGCAGCATGACCTCCGCAACCCAGATGCGGTACGGGTCGTGGCTGCGTTGCCAGGGAAGGTCGTGGCGACCCTGCTCGCCGTGCCACGCGAGTAGCCGTTCGGCGAACGAGCTCACGGACGTGCGGCGAGCTCGACCGCTGCGGCGGTTTCAATCGCCTGCTTGCGCAGCTTTCGTTTGATCATCAGCGGTCCGATAAGCGGCGGGACCCAAAAATCTGGCTCGAGAACCATCTCGTATTGGAACAGCGTTGCGCGGCCTGACGCAGATAACTTTGTATTTGCCCAGCCCGACCGCAGGTCGCTCAACTCAGGTACGACATCCGCACGGATACGCCAGTCATCGTGTGCGCGCATCCACTGCACCTGCGTAAATCGTTTGCAGAACCCAAGCACACACCCCTCAGCGACGGTCCGCACGAGTTGCCGCGCGGGGTCGTCACCCTCCAGCACGACGCTCTCCTTAATGAGATCGTTGACCTCTGCCCAGCGGGGATAATCGATGAGGACCGTGAATACAGCATCGGGCGGTGCATCGAGCAGCGCGTCGATGGTGACGTGGTAGATGCCAGATTCATGGGTGACTTCGACGTTCACGGCCTCTGCCGCAGCGATTGGCGCGGCCACCATCGCCAACAACACCATCACGATTATCTTCACGGGGTGGGGATAAGTCGACGTAACCCTTCACGCAATCGATCCTGTATCTCCTCGCGAGCACGCTGCTCAACCTCCTCCTTCAAGGCTTCCGCAACATCAACGCGGTAGCTGAGCTCGTCGAGCGGGCCTTCAATGCGCACGGGAATCGCGCGGCCTTTCAATTCGGTAATCGCGACTTGGTCGTCGACGCCCGGTCGGTCGCGGACCGTCACGCGCAAGGTGTAATCGACGGATTCCTGTACGACGTCAAATTTACCGGCACCGGTAACAATCATGAACGGCAGATCGGCGCGCAGGTTGTCGTTGCTGAGCACGCCGTCACGCACCACGCCGCTGCCGGACAGCTGACCGAACTCGGTCTCCTGCACGCCGTCATGTGCCGGTCGCGGCTGATTCCGCAGCACCGCGCGCGCGTCACGCACGAGATGCCAAAGGTCAAAACCCGTGATTGCGCCGTCGTCGAAACCAAACGAAACCGTTCCGGCCAGCGTGGGCCGCATCTCGCCAATCGTGTGCCCCGCCGCGGTGAGTTCGGCACGAAGATCCGCGACACCGGTGATGCGCGCGTTGCCGAACAAGTCTTCGAACAGGGGCCCCGCCTGCACACCACGCAGACGCTCATTCATCGCGACGCGGGGCGTCTCGCCACGTGCGTCGACCGTGATGTCGCCCTGATAGGTGCCGCCGTACAACTTGGCGCTGGCAGGGTTCACGCGCAGCAGGCCGTTCTGCGCCTTGACGGTCGCCTGGATCTCGCGCGAGGAGAGCCCCGCGGCGCGAAGCTCGCCAATGGTGACGGTGCCCTCGACGTCGAGTTCCCGAACCAGGTCGGCGGGAATCCGGATTTCATCCAGCGCGCCCGCGTCGACGTCTTCGGCGGCCGGCGTTTCGGGCGGCAGATAACGGTCGAGGTCGAGCGTATCGAGGGCAAGGTCGAAGCGCAGCGCTTGGCGTTCTAAATCCGAGACAGCAATGCTGCCGGTCAAACGGCTCGCGTCGAGGCGCGCAACCAGTGAGGCGACTT
This sequence comes from uncultured Gammaproteobacteria bacterium, assembly GCA_964402835.1. GTDB lineage: Bacteria > Pseudomonadota > Gammaproteobacteria > Natronospirales > JAIVGZ01 > JAIVGZ01. The sequence goes on from CAYODZ010000123.1 coordinate 2,648, forward strand.
CGACGCTGTTTGGCGTCGCGCGCAGGTCGCCCGCGAGTTCGACGTGGCCGAGCGAGCTTGGGTCGGCAGTTTCAGGGACTAAGTCGTCACGGCCGAGCGTGCCGAGCACGGACCTCGGTGAGAACTGCGCGACCTCGAGTCGCCCTTCGAACGTCGGTGAATCAATGATCTGTGTGGCGTTACCGTCGATGGTCGCGTTGAGGCCGAGGCCCTCGAAGGTCAGCGCGGTCAGGGTCGCGGTCTGCGCAGCGAGGTCCGCGACGGCGGCGCCCCGTACGGTAGCGCTGAAATCACGATCGGGAAGTTGGCCACCGCGCGCGACGATGTCGAGCGCAAGATTGTCCGCGCGCCACGCCTCAGATTCGAGGTTGCCGGAGGCGTTGCCGGAGAAATCCACGCGCAGCTGCGCGACCGGGAGGACGCCGCCCTCGAGGTCTGCTAATGCGCGCTCAATATCAAAGGAGACATCGCCAGTCGCCTCGTCGTAATCCACACGGCCGGAGAATTCGATGGCCCCTCGCATCTGCGGGACACCGCTGCTGATGTCCGCG
>CAYODZ010000124.1:0-13688 GCA_964402835.1 uncultured Gammaproteobacteria bacterium
CACGGTCTCCAGCTTCAACGCGACGAACACGACGAGCGGCAACATCGCGCTCACGAATACCGGGAGTCTTACGATCATCGGCATCAGCAACACAGGAGGCGGCAGCGACAGCGTAAGTAACACCGGAGGCATTACGATCGACGGCACGATCGGTGCGGCCAGTGGCGGCGCGGTTAACCTGACGGCACTGGGCGCTGCCGGCTCCCTCAGCGAGACCGGTGCCGGTGTCATCAATACCAGCGGCACGCTCACCACCAGCTCCGTAACGGGTCAAACGCTGACCGGCGCCAACACGGTGGCCGCCTTCAATGCGAGCAACTCGACGAGCGGCAACATCGCGCTCGCCAATACCGGGGATCTTACGATCACCGGCATCAGCAACACGGGCGGTGGCAGCGACACCGTAAGTAACACCGGTACGATCGCGGTCACGGGCACGATCGGCGCGGCAGGCGGCGGCGAGGTCAACCTGACGGCACTGGGTGTCGCGGGTGCGATCAGCCAAACCGGTGCCGGTCTAGTCAACACGAGCGGCACGCTCACCACGAGCTCGGTGAGCGGTCAGGCGCTGAACGGTGCGAACACGGTTTCCAGCTTCAACGCGACGAATACGACGAGCGGCAACATCGCGTTCACGAATACCGGGGATCTTACGATCACCGGCATCAGCAACACGGGCGGCGGCAGTGACAGCGTAAGTAACACCGGCGCCATCTCAATCACCGGCACGATCGGCGCGGCGGGCGGTGGCGCGGTCAACCTGACAGCACTGGGCGGCGCGGGTGCGATCAGCCAGACCGGTGCCGGCCTCGTCAACACGAGCGGCACGCTCACCACCAGCTCGGTGAGCGGTCAGACGCTATCCGGTGCGAACACGGTCTCCAGCTTCAACGCGACGAACACGACGAGCGGCAACATCGCGCTCACGAATACCGGGAGTCTTACGATCATCGGCATCAGCAACACAGGAGGCGGCAGCGACAGCGTGAGTAACACGGGTGCGATCACAGTCACCGGCACGATCGGCGCGGCCGGCGGCGGCGCGGTCAACCTGACGGCACTGGGTGCTGCGGGCTCCATCAGTGAGACCGGTGCCGGTCTCATCAACACGAGCGGCACGCTCACTACGAGCTCGGTGAGCGGCCAGACGCTGAATGGCGCCAACAACGTGGCTGCCCTCAATGCGACCAACTCGACCGCGAACGGCATTAAATTCACGCAGAGCGCGGGGTCACTGCTCACGCTCACTGGAGTGGGTCAGGCCGGCGGCAACGTTATCGTCACCACCGATGACCTGGACATCACCGGCCCGGTCAATGCGGGCACGGGCACAGTGACGTTGCGCCCGACGACACTTGCCCGCAACGTCAATATCGAGAACACGCCCACGCCCGGTACGCTCAGTCTGACGCCGGCGGACCTCAACTTCGTCACCGCCGGCACGCTCGACGTGGGGCGGTCCGACGGGACGGGCGTGTTGTCGCTGACCGCGACGCTTTCCAATGCCGACATCAATGCGGGCACGCTGCGGCTCTTGAGTGGCGGGGACATATCGATCACCGGCTTCCTGGGGGGTAGCGGGACCGAGTTCAACAACGACCTCACCGCGCTCGCAAACAATAATCTGGCGGTCACCGACACAACGCTGCTGTTCGCCGATGGACGTAGCGTGGCGCTGATCGCCGATAGCGATAATTCAGGCGCGGGCAATCTCGCGCTTGCCAACGCGGGCGGGGCGCCGCGCACCCTTCTTGTCGGCACGTCCGCGAGCAACGCCGCGAACATGACACTGCAGGGCAGGAATATCGAGGTCTCGGGCGAGCACGGCATGACGGTCAGCCTGCGCGGCACGGGCACGCAGACAGTCGGCACGCCGGGCACTCTGGGGGTGCAGGCTGGAAACGCCGCTTCGGGCCATGCGGCGATTCAGGCAGAGGAAGGCAATCAGACCTTCACGGCCAGTGCACTCACCGTGATCGCAGGTGCGAACACGGAAGCGCAACTTCGCGGCGGGAGCCAAAACATCGTTGCCGGGGCGGGGGGCATCACCGTTACCGGCGGGGCGGGCGGTCCCAATAACGGCGCGGGCGTGTTCCAGGTTCTCCCCGGCGGCACACAAATCATTACCGTGAACGGCGGGGGGTCGGTCGTACTGCAGGGCGGCAGCGGCACGCAGGCGCACGTGGCTGCGGCAGGCAGCGCACAGCAGATCACCTTCGGCACCGGCGGAAACCTCGAGCTCACGGCTGGTGCGAGCGGCACCTCAAACGGCGCGCACGTGCGCGCGACCAATGCGGGCAGCACCCAGACGATCGCCGGTGCGACTGGAATCGTCCTCAAGGGCGGCGGAGATTCCGGCAGCGGCAACGTCGCGCAGATCTTCGCCGCAGGCAATCAGGACATTTCGGTCGGTGCGGGCGGCATCGCTCTCACGGGAGGCGGCGGATCAGCGACCGACAACTTTGCGCAGATCCTGCAGAGCTCGGGAGCCGGAGGGTCCCGACAGACCGTCATCTTCAACAACGGCGGCTCGTATGTCGCGCAGGGCGGCTCGTCCGCCGGGATGAGCGGCGCCAACGGGAGCTTCGCCGAGCTTGCCGCGAACGGCCTCACTCAAACGCTCACGTTCAACGGGGGCGGAAGCATTTCTCTCACCGGCGGCACCAACGGCTCGCGCAACGATGCGCAGCTTCGTAACAGCAACGACAACGGAACGCAAACGATCACGGGAGTTGCGGGCATCACGCTGCGCGGCGGCGCGAGCGGCGGCGAAGAAGGGCCGAGCACGACAAGCAGCTTCGGTAACTTCGCGCAACTGCGCGGCAATGGCACCCAAAATATCACCGTCGGCGCGAGCGGAATTTCGATCGCCGGGGGCAGCGCAGGTGCAGACAATTTCGCGCAGATTCGCCAGGGACCCGTGACGGGCAGCCCGACACCGGGCACGAGCCAGACGATCACGATCACGAACGGGGGCGGCATCACGCTCGAAGCAGGTTCGACGAGCGCGTTTGCGACCGCGAACGGCAACGGCAGCTTCGCACGCATACGCGGCGAGGGCGATTCGCAAACGATCATGTTCGCGGCCGGCGGCGCGATCTCCCTGACGGGCGGCACCGTCGGCTCCAGCAACAACGCCGAGATTCGCACCGACATCGGCACGCAGACGATTAACGGCACTCCCAGCCTCACGATGTCCGCGGGCTCGAGCGGCGGCGCGGCGAACGATGGCAATTACGTGCGAATCCGCTCGGGAGTGTCGCAGACGCTCAGCCTCGGGACGACGCAGCTTGCCGGGGGCAGCGGCGGCATCGATAACTTTTCCACGATCGATTCCCCGGTTCAGAACATCACCGTCAACGGCGGCCTCACTATGACCGGCTCGAGCGGCGGCACGGGCTCGGCGGGGGCACGCATCGGCGGCATTCGAGACGGCAGCACGAACCTCAGTCTCGGGATCGCCGGCAACCTGACAATGAACGGCGGCGGCGTGGCGAATGGTGGGGCTGCGCTCGGGCCTGCGAGTAATTCGGCAGCGCCGCAGACAGCCGGCATAACAGTCAATGCGACCGGCAATGTCACGCTCATGGGCGGGGCGGGGGCAGGCAGCCGCATCGGACACCCGGCTGGCCTGGTGGGCAACGGCGATATTTCAGTCACGTCCGGAGGCAATATCGTTTTCGTTGACGGCGGCACGACTTCCGGCAACATGCGCACCACCGGCGACATCACGCTCATGGCGAACAGCGCGGGCGCGACGGTCACGCAGGAGCCGAGCTCGGTGATCGCGGCGAACACGCTGAACGTGACGGCGAGCGGAATCACTCTCGCGGGCGCGAACGAGGTGTCCAATCTCAACCTGACTGGTGGCGGAGACGTAACGTTCGTGACGAGCCGCCAGCAGGGCATCGACGACATCATGATCAACACGCCGGCCGGGACGCAGACGGTGAGGCTTACCTCCACCAATCCGAACGCCGATATCACGATCTCGGACGACGTGACCTCGGACGATAATTACATCCTGACCTCGGGCCGCGGCGTCGTGTTCTCGGGCGGCACCACGGTGAGCGCGAACAGCATAACGGCGACAGGACCGGGCAGCCTGCAATTCACGAGCGGCACGGTGACGCTCAATACGCCGACCACCGCGAACATGCCGGTGACCATCGCAGGCGCCACGGTGAACTTCAACGGAACGACGATTGCGAACAGCGGGGTCGACTTCTCGAGTGGGACCGTGCAGGGCACGGGGAGCGTCATGGTGAACGGGGGCACGCTGGTGTGGGCGGGCGGCGGCATCGCCGGCAGCGGCGCGTTCACGACGGCGGCCACGACGACCACGAATATGACGGGCGCCGTGTCGGTAAACGGCAGGACGTGGAACAACACCGGCATCGTCAATCAGACCGGGAATGGCGAAGTGTTTTTGTCGAATAACGCCGTCATCAACAACCAGGCCGGCGGCACGTGGAACATCAGCTCCGGTGTGCCGACAGTCATGCGCGATGACGGCACGTTCAACAACGCCGGCACGCTCGCGAACGTGAGCGGTAGTCATTTCTTCGGTCCCGGGGCGCTCACCAACACCGGCCGCATCGGCGTGGACGCGGGCGCGCTGGCGGTTGCGGGCTTTCCCACCAATGCAGGCGCGATCGTCGTAGCGCAGGGCACGATCTTCTCGATCGGCAACACGTCGCTCATGAACACTGGCTCGATAGGCGGGAACGGCACGATCTTCGTCGTCGGCGGCGCGCTCATGAACAGCGGCACGGTCTCCCCAGGCGCCTCGCCCGGCATGCTCACTATCGACGGCAACTACGAGCAGACCCCCACCGGAACGCTCATGATCGAGATTGCCGGCACGACCCCGGGCAGCAGTTACGACGTGTTGAACATAACCGGCACCGCGATTCTGAGTGGGGCGGTCAACATCGTGCCCACCAATGGTTACTTGCCGCCTCCGGGTCAGGCGTTCAACTTCATGACCTACGGCAGCCGCTCCGGCGATTTCACCTCTGTCGCAGCCGGGTTCACGCCGACTCCCGGCCCGACCTCGTATACCGTATCCAGCACGGGCGTAGCGTTCGGACAGGCGGTGGCGATGCTCTTCATGAATACCAACGACGTGCGCACGCTGAGCGATCAGCTGGAGGCGATGGCATCCGAGCAGCAGAGCACCTTGCTGCAACTGGAGGAGAACTCGGCCGAGAAGGCTGACAAGAGTGACGTGACGAGGGAGTGCCGGTGATGCGTCTTCCAGCAGTCCTGATCGCGTTGGTACTTGCCCTGCCGGGTCTGGGTTCCGCACAGGTCGCGAAGGTCCTGCGGATCGACGGCGCCGCGATGCTCGATCATGTGGGGCAACCGCGGCGCTTTCTCGGCATCGGCGAGCAGCTGCAGGAGAAGGCAGTCGTCACCGTTGCGAAGGAAAGCTTCGTCATGCTCGAGTTTCGCGATCAGACACGCGTGACGCTGCGGCCGAACACGGTGTTTCGGGTGGAGGCTTACGCCGACGACACCCCCGAGACCGTCACCTTCGGCCTGGCGAAAGGCGGCTTGCGTGCCGTGAGCGGCCTTGTTGGAAAGCGCACGCCGGAGGCCGTTCGCGTCAACAGCACCAGCGCATGGATCGGTGTTCGCGGAACGCAGTTCGACGCCCGGCTTTGCGAGCAGGATTGTGAGTCCGAAGAGCGTGCAGCCGTGCTGTCGGGCAGGAGCCGCGCCCTGATGGCCGCCCGGGTAGTGGAAATCGAGGGAATTGCGGTCGCCACCGGCGCCACCCTCCCGTCGCGCATACTCACTCCGGGGGCTGTGCTCTACGAGCGCGACAGCGTTGCAACCGCATCGGGTGCCTATGTCGCCCTTGCATTCACCGATGGCAGCCGCGCAAGCGTCGCCTCGGACAGCGTGGTGGCGATTGAGCAGTATCGCTTCGACGAGGCGCGCCCGGGGCAGAACGCAGCGCAGCTTCGCCTCTTCTTCGGCGGCCTGCGCGTCATGACGGGCGCCATCGCGCAGCGCAAACCCGAGTCCTATCGCATCGATACGGGCATCGGCCAGGTCGATCCGCGCGGCACGTTGTTGGATATCTTCTGTACGGGCGCGTGCATAGACCCGAAGACGAACGCCCGCACCGAGATGCTGCGCATGAAAGAGCACGCCGACCGGCTGGTCGCCCAGGCGAATGCCGAGGCGGGGGTCACGCAAGTGGCGACTTCAGCCAGCGTACTGGCACTCGAGCCCAAAGACGGTCTGGTCGTACATGCGGTCGATGGCGTCGTGCTCGTGGGCAGCGGTGGCGAAAGCGCACAGGTCCCCAAGGGCGCGACGGCGATGTTCGGTGAGCGCGGTGCGCCGGTGCACTTCTCCACGCGTACGGTGGCATATATGGCGCAAACCAAGGCGCCGCGGCCCGATCTAGTTACGGTCGCCTCCGGGCTGTTCGATCAACAGAAAGCGCCCAACTATGAGCCCGGCCTCTACGTATGGGTAAGAGAAGGCGAGATTGCGCTCAACCCGTACGATCGAACGCCGCTCGCCGGTCAGCCTGTGCGGGTTGCGGCGGCGCCTTCCGGACCCGGCACCCCGGCCGTGCTTGTGCCGATAACCGGAGGGCCGCTCATCGTGCGGGCAGGGCAGGCGGCGTACATCACGCCGCGCTTTAGCGCGCTGCTCTTGAACGTGCCGACGTTCATGAGGCTCGATACGACACCGCTTCCCACGCCGTCCAACGTGCCAATCAGGATGCAGTTCTTCCAGGCCCGCGATGGGTCCACCGTGGGAGCTTGCACGCCGCCGTGATCACGCAAGAAACAAGAACAACAAAAATGAAAGCAATACTCTCCGATCTGTGCCGCACCGTTTCGCGCGTGCTCTGCGTGCTCGCGTGGGGTTTGGCTGCGGCAGCGCAGGCACAGCCCGTGGACGAACCGCAGTTCGAGATCTCGGGCTATGAGATCGAAGGCGACCTCCCGATACCGCGCGAGCGGGCGCAGGCCGTTCTTGCGCCCTACACCGGCCGCGCAACCACGCTTTCGCAGCTGAAAGACGCGGCTAAAGCCCTGGAGACTGCGCTCTCCGCAAGCGGGTTCCCGTTCTATCGCGTGATCCTGCCGGCTCAGGCGGCGGAGAGCGTCGTTAAGCTGCGGGTGCTCACGTTCCGTCTCGGGAACGTCTCCGTGCAGAACAACCGTTACTTCTCCACCGGGAACGTCCTGCGCAGTCTGCCTGCGCTGCGCCCGGAGGAACCGACGAACGTTTCGGAGCTCGCGCGCAATCGCGCCGTGGTGAACGAGCACCCGTCGAAGAGCGTCGAGGTCAATTTCGTGCAGAGCGACAAGGTGGATGCCGTCGATGCGCAAGTCCAGGTGCAGGATGAAAAGCCGGCACGCATCTTCGTCGGGTTGAATAACCTCGGCAGCCGCGAGACCGGCAAGTACCGCGCGACGATCGGGCTGCAGCATGCGAACCTGTGGGACCGCGACCACTCGATGACCGCGACGTATACGACTTCGCCGGATCATATCGAGGACGTCAAGCAGTACGGCCTCTACTACCGGGTGCCGTTCTACGCCGTGGGCGGCGCTCTTACGGTCTTCTTCGCCCATTCGGATGTTAATTCGGGAGTCATCGCCAACGCATTCGAGGTGAGCGGGCGCGGAACGTTCGGCGGGATTCACTGGCGTCAGCATCTCGTTCCGATAGGCGCTTACGCACACGGTCTGGAGGTGGGGATCGACGACCGCCTCTTCGAAAACGACGTCGTGTTCGGGGGTGCGCAGATTGGTGTGAACGTACGCTCCCGGCCGGTACTGATCGGCTATCAGGGGCGGTTCGAGCAGGTGACCTGGAGTATCGGGGGTGGCATCCAGTACGCGCACAACATCGGCGGTAGCGGCAACATGGGTCCCGCGGCCTATGAAGCCAACCGCGCTGGCGCGACCCGCGACTGGGATGTGGTTCGCGCCAGCATGGATGCGCAGTGGCGCACGCAACCGATTACCTTCGTTGCGCGCGTGCGCGCTCAATACACCGACGACAACCTGATTCCGGGAGAGCAGTTCGGTCTTGGCGGCGCGTCCAGTGTCCGCGGATTACGCGAGCGCGAGGTGTCGGGTGACAACGGTGTCGTCGGGAGCATCGAGGCCGTGCTGCCGCTCCCCTGGAACGGATTCGGCGTTGCCGCGTTTGTCGACGGGGGCTATATCAGCCTCAACAACCAGGTGCCCGGCCAACCGGGCCATCAGCAGGCTTCCAGCATCGGCATCGGGCTGCGCTGGGTCATTGCCAGGCGCCTCGCCGCCTCGATCGACGTGGCGCAGGTTCTCGACGGCACCACCGTGACCAATAACGGCATGAGGCGGGCTCACGCCTCGTTCTTGTACTACTTCTAGGCGGTGGTTTCGGCTGGGCTCTTACGCCATCGCGGCAACGTGCCTGGTCATCGCGGCGGCCATGCCGTTGATGGAACTGGTGCCGTTTTCTGCCACCGGCGCGGCGCTGTGCGCGTTTCGGCCTTGCGTCGATTGCGCACGACGGACTCATCGCCGCCGCGGTACTCGCATTTGCCGCGATCACGCTGACCGCGGTTCTCTACAAACTGTTCTGATCCGGCGGCAGCCGGGCCGTCGAGAACAGCGTCATTCCCGAGCGGGGCAGCCGCGGCAGCCGCGAGTCCGGGCGCCGCTGAGATCGGCGCCGTCGAGGGTCGCACCGGTGAGGTCGGCGTCCCGCAACGAAGCATTCTGCAGCAGCGCCCCGCTCAGGTTGCTGTCACGCAGGTCGGCGCCGTCGAGCATGGCGCGGTTCAGATTGGCGCCGGCAAGATTCGAAGTCCGCAACCGCGCGCCGTCCAGGCGCGCGTCGTTCAGCTGGGCTCGCGCGAGGTCCGCGCCCTCGAGATTCGCTTCCTGCATCTGGGCGCCGCGCAGTTGCGCCCTCTGCAGATTGGCGCCCGCCATGTGCGCGCGGGACATCTCGGCCTTCCTCATGTTGGCTCGTGTGAGCATCGCGCCGCGCAGATCGGCTTCCTCCAGGGATGCGTGGCGCAGACTGGCGTTCACAAGATTCGCAGAGCGCAGATCGGCGCCATTCAGCAGGGCCCGCGAGAAATCAGCCATACCCAGATCGGCATTTGCGAGCCGGGCGTTCTGTAGATCCAGGTCGGCGCACAGCGTGGCCGGGCGTATGGGGCAATCGTTGATGCGCGCCGGGGCGCCGGCAGGCTCTGCCGCCTGCGCCGCTGCCGCAAGGAAAAGACTGCAATACAGCATGACCTTGAAATGTTTCAAAGCGACTCCCCGAAGTCATTGGTGAACGCGTCCAAGACGCGCTCGAGCGCAGCCTGAAAATCGGCATCGCCGCCGATGGGTTCGCCAGCGTCGTAAACATCAAGCAACGGCCGGGCCGTTGCCCCGGCACTCGCGGGTTTGCATTCCATTCGACTGCCGACGCGGGTCAAGGTTGCAGCAGCCGCGCCGCAGGGTATGGTGCTTGCACTCAGCGCAGCAATTCCTCGAGGCGTCACGGATTGCACAACGGTCCAGGGTCATGACTTCAGATGCCTCGCAGGCCGGCGGAGGCCCGGCGGTCTCTCGTGCCAGAACGCCGCCGCGCATTTTATCGGTTGTGGCCGCGGCAGCCCTGGCGCTGCTCGTGTGGCAACTATCGGATCTGCTGTTGCTGCTGTTCGGGGCGATCATCCTCGCGACGACGCTCAGGACATTGGCCAGCCCGCTGGAACGCTATCTGCGGTTTTCGCCCCGTACCGCCGTGCTGGTCACCGTCGTGGTCGGGCTCACGGCCTCGGTCGCGGGCGTGTGGATCATCGGCGACCGCCTGGCCGCGGAGTTCGCGAATTTGCGGGCGCGTGTTCCCGAGGCCGTTCAGGCGGTCACGGCCTGGTTGAGCAGCCACCCCATCGGGGTCGAGATCCTCTCCGCCTGGGAGGACGTGAGGGAGGAAAGCCCTCCTTGGGGCCGCTTCGTGAATCTCGCCGGGTCGACGTTGGGTGCGGTCGGCTCGATCAGCCTGATGTTCATTCTCGGGATCTACCTTGCAATCGATCCCACGCAGTATCGGCAGGGTTTGGTACGCATGATTGCGCCGGCGTACCGCAGCGAAATCGATGCGGCGCTGGGAGCGAGTGGAGACGCTCTGGCGAAATGGCTGAAGGGGCAGGGCATCTCGATGATTTTCGTCGGTGTGGCCACCGCGATCGGCCTAGCCGCGCTGCAAGTGCCGCTGGCCTTTTCGGTGGGTGTGATTGCGGGGGCGCTCGCCTTCATCCCTTTCTTCGGTCCGATCGCGTCCGGCGTTCTCGCCGTGATGCTCGCCTTCATCGACGGTCCCGACAAAGCGCTGTATGTCGCCGTCCTGTGTCTGGGCATCCAGCAAATCGAGGGCAATGTCCTGATGCCGCTCATTCAGCGCTGGGCGGTCAGGCTGCCGCCGGTGCTGGGCATCACGGCAGCCGTGATCTTCGGCATTCTGTTCGGGATCGTGGGGGTGCTTTTTGCCACGCCTCTCATGGTCGTCGTCATGGTGCTGGTCCAGAAACTCTACATCGAAGCGTTCCTCGAGTCGCAGTCGTCCGCTGCCTAGGCCATAAATGGAAATCCTGATCCTGCTCGTTCTCATCCTGCTGAACGGCGTCTTCGCGATGTCGGAGATGGCCGTCGTATCTTCGCGCAAGCCGCGGCTGCAGCAATGGGCCCACGAGAAGCGGCGCGGCGCGGCAGCGGCCCTTGCGCTTACCGACAAGCCCACGCATTTCCTGTCCACCATTCAGATCGGCATCACGGTTATCGGCATTACCAGCGGTGCGTTCGGCGAAGCCACGGTAGCGCAGCAATTCTCGCGCTGGCTCATGCAATGGCCGGCGCTCGCCGATCACGCGAATGTCCTCGCGATTACCGTGGTGGTCGCCGGCATCACCTTCACTTCGTTGATCATTGGAGAGCTCGTTCCCAAGCGACTCGCGCTGATCAGCCCCGAAGCGATCGCGAGCACCGTCGCGCGGCCGATGAGCTGGCTCACGAAAGCCACCTATCCGCTCGTGAGGCTGCTCAGCGCTACCACCGAAGGTGTCCTGCGCGTCCTCGGAGCGAAGGCGTCCACGGAGCCGTCCGTGACGGAAGAGGAAATCGAGGTCCTCATGCAGCACGGCACACGCGCGGGCATCTTCGGCGCCCACGAGCGCAAGCTCGTCTCCCGCGCCTTCGCGCTCGACGAGCTTACGGCGTCCGCCATCATGACGCCTCGCGGCGAGATCGTGTACCTCGACCTGTCCGGTTCTCTGCAGGAGAACCTCGCCCGGGTCGTGGAGAGCAACCATTCCCGCTTCCCGGTCGGTGAGCGAGGGCTGGAGAACGTGCAGGGCTTCGTTTCGGCAAAGCACCTGTTGCAGGATGCGGTCGCGGGCAGAGAGCTCACGATCGACAAACACACGGTGAACGCGCTTTTCGTGCCGGACAGCGTAACCGTCATGGGGCTCGTGGAGCTGTTCAAGGAACATCGCGAGACCGCTGCGCTGGTCGTGGACGAGTTCGGGGACATGCAGGGGCTCGTGACCCTGCACGACGTGATGGAGGCGCTCGTCGGCGATATTGCAACCGTCGGCGAACAGGGGGAACAGGATGTGGTGCAGCGGGCCGACGGCTCGTGGCTCATCGACGGCGGTGTCACCATCCACCGCCTGAACGAAGTGCTGGACCTGGCGGGAGCGGACCCCGTCGAAGAGCACGACGCCTACCACACACTCGCCGGCATGGTGATATCGAAGCTGGGGCGCATACCCGCGGCCGGTGATAGCTTTGACGCGGCCGGCTGCCGCTTCGAAGTCATGGATATGGACCACAATCGCGTCGACAAGGTGCTTATTTCGCGCAGGGCTGCGCCGGTGGAATCGGAGGGCACGCAGTCGTAGCTATCGGGGTCGTGCGGACTCTGTCGTGAACTTTGATTGCACGATTTGACTCTACTAATGCAGTCACCTTTGGTAATGTCGTGGCTGAGCGCCGCTGCGATTCGCGCTGCATGGCGGTCCAACCAAACCAACGAGGAGGAACTATGAGACGATTTCTCAGCATTGCCGTGATGGCTGCGACGGCGGTATCGGGCGCGCCAGCCCTTGCCGCCCAGGCAGCGAATTTTCCCGAGCGGCCGATCCGCCTGATCGTGCCCTTTTCGCCCGGAGGCACGACGGATTTCTCGGCGCGCATCGTGGCTGACGGCCTCAGCCGGGAGCTGAACCAGCAAGTGGTGGTCGATAACCGCGGGGGCGCCGGCAGCGTCGTGGGCACCGTGCTCGCGGTCGGGTCGACACCCGACGGGTACACGATCATCCTCAATAACATCGGGCTGGCAGTGAACGAGACGCTGCGCCCGCGCCGCGGCTATGAGGCGCTCAAGGACCTGACGCCGATATCGCTTGTCGGAAGCGCTCCGAGCGTGCTGGTCGTGAACAAAGACGCGCCTTTCAAGAGCGTCGCGGACCTGGTCAAGGCCGCGCAGGCGCAGCCCGGCAAGATCTCGTTCGGTTCGGCGGGCGCCGGCAGCTCGACGCACCTGTCGATGGCGTATCTGCAAAGCGCGGCGAAGATGAAGCTCCTTCACGTGCCGTACAAGGGCGGCGGTCCTGCCGTCAGTGCGTTGATCGGGGGAGAAGTGCAGGCCGTGCTGACGCCGATTCCGACCGCGCATCCGCACATCAAGGGCGGCAGAATCCGTCCTCTCGCCGTGAGCGGCGCGAAGCGCTCGTCCGTTCTGCCCGACCTGCCGACCGTTGCGGAAGCCGGGGTACCGGGATACGAATTCAGCACCTGGTTCGGCTTCATGGCGCCCGCGGGAACGCCGAAGCCGATCATTGCGCGCCTGAACCAGGCGACCGTGAAGGCGCTGCGTTCGCCGGAGCTGGGCAAGAAGCTGCAGGTAGCCGGCATGGAGCCGCAGCCGACGACGCCCGAAGGTTTCGGCGCCATGATCCGCTCGGAAATCGCCAAATGGCGCAAGGTCATCGAGCAGGCGGGCATTCCCAAGGTGTAGACGGCTCTCGCGCCATGAGGGCCGGCGAGGAGGAAGTCACGCGCGCGCTCGCGAAACGAGTCGTCGACTCGAAGTGGGTGGACATTCCGGCGGCGGTACGGAACGAAGCGCGCCGCGCGTTTTTCAACTGGCTGGGCTGTGCCATAGGCGGGACGCGACACGAGGCGACGCAAAGCGCGCTTGCGCTCGCATGCGCTTTCACGGGACCGCTCCAGGCGACCGCGCTCGGCACGCCTCGCCGGCTCGACATCCTCCACGCCGCATGGCTGAACGGCATCAGCTCGCACGTCTTCGACTTCGACGACACGCATCTGCGCACGGTAATCCACCCCAGTCCGCCGATCGCGCCGGCGATACTCGCGTTGAGTGAATATCAGCCGGTCAGCGGAGCCGATTTCGTTCACGCCTTCGCGCTCGGCATCGAGGTCGCGTGCCGCATCGGCAACGCCGTGTGTCCCGCCCACTACAACATCGGGTGGCACTCGACGTCGACGGCCGGTGTTTTCGGCGCCGCCGTCGCCGTGGGCAAGCTGCTCGCGCTCGTCGAGTAGCGGATGGCGTGGGCGCTGGGGCTCGCAGGCACACAAGCGTAGGGCCTGCGAGAGAAACTCAATACCATGGGCAAGTTTCTGCTCCCGGGC
>CAYODZ010000125.1:0-5746 GCA_964402835.1 uncultured Gammaproteobacteria bacterium
CGTCAAATCGACCGTAGCCGCTTCGATATGGTCAAAGCTGACCGAAGCTTCCGCCGTGAAGCTGAACCCGCCTTCGTCCGACTCCGGTCCCGGCGTGAACATCACGCCGGGGGTCGCGCGGACTATCAGCGTGTCGCCGACAACCCCGATCGGGTCGCCGCCGTCGATGTAAACCGGAATCGAACCCGGTGTGACGTCGAACGTGTCGTCCTCTTCGCGGCCGTTGACGGTCAGCGAATCGGTGTTGGCCAGTGTGAAGCTGACGATGCCGCCGTTCGCGCCGGTGTCGATCGAAGCGCCCGGCACGTCGACAACGATCGTATCGGCGCCCGGCGTGGCGTTGACGATGAGCGTATTCTGGCCGCCCAGCGGATCGACGCTGATGGTGTTGAAGAACACGTTCGAGTAATTCACAACCGGGTCTTGCCCGTTGGCTTGCAGCGTACCGGCGTCTCCGCCGAACGGCGTGACTTCGATCGTGTCGTCGTTGGCCGTGCCCCGCACCAGCAGGGTATTGCCGGTCGCATTAACATTGATCGTCTCGATACCCGAGTACAACACGTTTGGCGCTGGTGCCAAGGCCGCATCGTTGATCGACGACGCCCCCAAGTCGATGGTCGTCGCGCCGGTGCTGGTGAAATTCAAAACATCGCTGGCCCCCGGCTCGTCGCCTTCGACCGTGATTTGAACTCCAAGGGCCGCCGTGATATTGAACGTATCGTCGCCGCCGAGGCCTTGAAGCACGTAGTTCTCGATCGCGGTTGTATTGACCGGCAACTGGTCATTCAACGTGATGGCGTTGGTACTGGCCACGCCGAACGTGTCGCTGGCCGCGGTGCCTTCGTAAATCAACGTATCGGCTCCACCGCCATCGTTGATGTTCACGGTGCCGGACAGGCCAAGATTCAAGAATCTCATCGGCACGAACGAATTGACGCGGACCGAAGCTGAATCGATCGTTGGCCCGGGGGTGTAGCGAATCGTATCGCTGCTGGCCGGCGTCACGACATTCAAGATGTCGTTGTCGCTGCTCGCGCCGGCATTGATAACAACGCTTTCGGTCGTCGCGAAATTCACTGTCGGCGCACCCGCGATGGCGACGATACCCGCATCGGGTTCGGTGGGTGTAAAGGTGATCACGTCGTTCATCGCCGAGCCGTTGACGACTAGTTCGTCACTGGCCGTGGGGTCGCCGCCGCGAACATTCACCGTGGTGACGGCGGCAGGCAGCGTCGTCGGCGAAACGCTGAACTTGTCGTCGCCGTTCAAGCCTTCCAGGTCCAGCGTGGCAAAACCTGCGTGTGAAACCGCCGCGCGGTCGTTGACATAGATCAGGTTTCCGGTCGCCGTGAACTCGTCGCCCGCATCGGTGCCGTTCACCTGGAGCGTGCTGGCGCCGGTGGCCGTCAGGTTCACATCTTCGACCCCAAAGAACCGCACGTCTTCGCCCGCGGTCGGACCCGCAATGAAGCCCGAGTCGGGCGTCGCGCCCGGATCGACGCTTGTCGTTCCAGCATTGGCCAGCGTGATGTTCAATGCATCGAGTCCCGTTTGCGTTAAACCGGTCGGCTGGCCGGCGTTCACCGTCAACGGTGATCCGCCGCTGCCGGACACATTGATGATGTCCGTGCCCTGTCCCGACTCGATGTTCAGCGCTTCGACGTTCGTGCCGAGCACCCCGACGATCTTCAGGCTGTTGACCTCGACGGTCGTGGTCGCTCCGCGCACGACGTTGATCGTATCGTTGCCCGCCGCGCCGTGGACGGTCACCGTATCGCCGTCGGCCACATTGCCTTCGGCGATCGTCAGAGTGCCGGTGTTATCGGTGTTCAAAACTTGATTCACACCCGCGACGATAAATTCGGCCGTGCTGGCGCCGGTCGGCGTCACATCGAACTCGTTCGGTCCTGCGGTGCCGTTGATCGTAATGTTGCCGACACCCGCGTCCAGATTCACTTCCTCGATGCCGACGATTGTCAGCGGGCCGCCGACCGTTCCGAGTCCGCCGCCCGTGACCGTTTGCACCGACGAGCCGGTGTTGTAGACCACGTTTCCGCCGTCGCCCGTCAGGTTGGCAATATCCGAAGCCGACGGATCGCCTCCCGACAGGGTGATGCCATTGGAATAAATTGGCTGTGGTCCATTGATGTTAAACGTGTCATCGCCATCCAACGCATCCAGGAACAAGGCTTCGATATTTGTCGGCACAAGGTCCACGTGCTGGCCGGTCGCCGAATTGCCCACGGTCGAGTGCAATCGCACTCGGCCGTTGGTGGCAATCAGATCGAAGATGTCGTCGGATCCCGTGCCTCGAGCCACCAGGATGTTGTCGCCGCCGCCCATGCCGTCGACATTGATCTGCCCCTGGAGCCCGAGATCGACGTACTCGATTCCCAGTCCGGCATCATCATTGCCGATGTCCGTGATACCGATCGTGCCGGCATCGCCCGCCGCGCCGGGTGTATGGACAAACCGCGTATCGGCCACGTTGCCGTTGACGGTTAGCGTGTCGTTATCCTCTTCACCGTCGTAAATCAGCCGCTCGATTCCGCCGATGAGAATCGTCTGCGCCTCGACAACCAGCGTGCCACCATCGACGAAGTTGGGCGTCCACGAAGCCAAATTGGTAGCCCCCGCGCCCGTTCGTCCGGTAACCGTGACCGTATCCCTATCGGCGCTCGGCAGTCCGCCAAGGATACTGATCGGGTTAATGGCAAGTGCATTGACGTCGATGTCGATGTCGTCGTCACCGGCCAGGCCGTCGATTGTCAAGTTCGGCACGTTCGTGTATTGGAATGCCGGCCCGCCATCGACGCTGACGGTAAAGTCGTTGGCGCCGGTGCCGACGACGGTGATGTCGTTATCGGCATTCGTGCCATTGATTGTCACGGCGGTGTTGACGCCGTCGCCGGTGAATTCGCCGGATTCGATTTCATCAAAGCTGACTGGCGCATTCGCGCCGATGGCGAAGCTGCCCGAGTCGGCATCCGGGCCGGGATTAAACGTAATCGAGTTCGCTCCGGCGACGATGTTTAGCGCGTCGCCTGGCGCGGCCCCGATTGGGTCGCCGCCCAAGATGAAGATCGGCACCGTCGCCGACGGGGTGACGTTGAACGTGTCGCTGCCCGCGCCGCCATGTACGGCCAGTGACTCTTCGGCCGCCAGATTGATCGGCAGCAGACCGGTGATCGTGACCGCGGCATCCGAAACGGCAATCACGTCCGCGGCCGCGTTGGCCAGAACCGTTACCGAATCATTCCCAGCGCCGCCGTCGACCGTGAACAGACCGCCGCCCGAGACGCCGGTCACGTTCACCAACGGTTGACCGGGTGACGTAACTTCCGCCGAATCCGCGCCGGTCGGACGGACGTGCAGATCGTCGTTGCCGGCTCCGGCGTCTACTTCGGCATCCGAGCCCGCCGCGGCAGTCACGTTGATGATATCAATTCCCGAGTACACAACGTCCGGAGACCCGGCGACGCCATCGTCCTCGATGTGCGAATCTTCCAGTTCCACCACGACGTTACCAACCGCCGTATAGTTCAATACATTGCTCAAATTCGACGACTCGTCGCCCTCGACGTTGATTAAGACATTCGTCGCTCCTTCAGCCTGGCCCGTCACGTTAAACGTGTCATCACCGCCCAGGCCGCGGAGCGTGTAGTCTTCGATGCCGGTTGTAACGACCGGAATGCGGTCGTTCAAACCGATTGTCAACGTGGTCAATACATCGAACGTGTCGGAGGCCGCGGTACCGTTGTAAATTAATCGGTCGACATTTGGGCCGCCGACCGTCGCGTCGCTGATGGTCAATCCGCCGCCAGCACCGAGGTCTTCAAACTGTATCGGCAGCAACGAGTCCACCGCCACGTGGCCGCTGTCGTTTGACGATCCCGGAGTGACCACGGTTGTGCTGGCGGCCGCGGCCCCCAGCGTCGATACGGTCAGGACGTCATTGCCTGCTTGACCGTCGTAAATCACATGCTCCACGTCGTTCAACGTGTTTATGGAATTCAGGGACGTGATATTCAGCGTCGCGCTATCGTCGCTGGTCGGCGTAAACGTGGCCGTATCGCCACCTAGCGGCGAGTTTGGCGTGTCGAAAATGACCGTGTCGCTGCCGGCGGGCGGGCCGCCATTGACGGTCACATTCACGTCCCACGGGCCAGCCGGCGCCGTGGTTGGATTGGGATCGCGGGCCGTGATGGAAATCTCGTCGCTCCCGCCCAGGGCGTTAATGGTCAACGTCGGCGTGTTGATGAAAAACAACTCGATATTGTCATTCACCGCGACCGTGAAGTCGTTTATGCCGTCGGCCAAGGCATTGAAGTCGGAGTCGCGAGCGATCACGGTAATCGCATCGTCAGCGTTGGTGCCGTTAATCGTGGCGGAACCCGTGCCGCCGCCGTCGATCGGGCCAATCGATTCGAGGTGGTCGAAACTGACCGGTTGGTTGCCGGTCGTGGTCAGGCTGCCTTCGTCATTTTCCGGCCCCGCGTTGAAGACGACGTTCGTGCCCGGGGCGACCACCAGGTTCAGCGTATCGCCCGGCATCGAACCAATCGGGTCACCACCATCGATGAAGATCGGCACGTTGGCCGACGGCGTGACGTTGAACGTATCGTTACCGGCGTTACCAAGAACCTCCAGGGCGTCGCCGGCGCCCAGGTTCGCCAGGTCCAAAGTCTTTCGTCCGGTTAGCACAATCTGGGAATCCGAGATCGTAGTGAAAGTGTCGTTGTCGGCGGTCCCAATGACCCTCACCAGATCGTTGCCGCCTGCCGCGTCGAGCGTCAAAGTCCCGGTGTTGGTCGTGTTGACCGTCAAGTTCAGCCCCGCCAACGAGAGCTGAGCCGTATTAGCACCGGTGGGAGTGACGCTGATGTCGTCCCCGATCGCCGTGCCGAACACCGTAATGGCATTCGTACCGGCAGTGACGTCCAGGATTTCGATGCCCGAGAACGAGACCGGATTGCCACCCGCTTGTGTCACGGTTTGCGCTTCCAGATCGACCGTCACATCCGCCGTGCCGTTGAAGTTCAGCACATCGCTGGCCGACGGATTGCCACCTTCGACCACGATCGCCGGCAGGCTATGATCGCCGGCGATGTTGAACGTGTCGTCACCGTCCAAGCCACGCAGAACCAAGTTGCTGATCCCCGGTGTGTTCACCGGAAGCTGAATGTTCAGCGTCACGACGCCCGCCGCGTCCACATCGAACGTGTCGTCGCCGCTCGTCCCCAAGTAGATCAGCGTGTCGGCCGAACCAGGATCCGCGAACGTGATCGAACCGCCGGCGCCCAGGTTGCTGAACTCCAGTGGCGGGTTGCTCACCGGCGCTGCGACCGCCGTGATTTCCACCCTGCCCGAGTCGATAAAGGCACCCGGAGTCAGCGTTACTTCATTCAACCCGGCGGCGGTCGTCACGGTCAGATCGTCGTTGCCACCCTGGCCGTTGATCACCACGTGCTCGGTCGTCGTGAAATTGACCACCGGTGCTCCCGTGATGGTGACGCTCCCCGCGTCAGCACCCGTCGGGCTGAAGTCGATGGTGTCCGCACCGGCGGTGCCGTTGACGATCAGCGTATCGCTGGCCGTCGGATCGCCGCCGTTGACCGTGATGCTGGTCAAGCCGGTGGGCGTCGTCGGGTTGTTCAAATTGATTGTGTCGTCGCCGGCCAAGCCGTTGATCGTCAACTCAGTCTTGTTGGCAAACTCGATGGATTCAAATCCGTCGACCGTTACC